>NZ_SGUA01000053.1:0-488 GCF_005435135.1 Halorubrum sp. ASP1
TCTCTGACGTGCGGGTTCGGGAGGAACTGTGCCAGTGCCTCGCGGACGCCGACCGGGCCGGCACCGGGGCCACCGCCGCCGTGGGGCGTCGCGAACGTCTTGTGGACGTTGTAGTGCATCACGTCAAAGCCCATATCGCCGGGGCGAGCGCGCCCGAGCAGGGCGTTGAGGTTCGCGCCGTCGTAGTACAGCAGGCCGCCGGCGTCGTGGACGATGTCGGCGACGTGCTCGATATCGCGCTCGAACAGCCCCAGCGTGTTGGGGTTTGTGAGCATCAACGCGGCGGTATCGTCGCCGACAGCCGCCTCCAGCGCCTCGATGTCGACGCGACCGTCGTCGCCGCTCGGTAGCTCCACGACCTCGTAGCCGGCCATCGCCGCCGTTGCGAAGTTCGTGCCGTGTGCCGAGTCCGGGATGACGACCTCCGAGCGCTCGTCGTCGTTGTGTTCGTGGTACGCCTTTGCAATCTGTATCCCGGTGAACTCACC
>NZ_SGUA01000054.1:0-484 GCF_005435135.1 Halorubrum sp. ASP1
CGCCATCGTCGTCCGGTTCGGTGACGAGGGGTCGATGAACCGATGATCCGACTCGATCAGATCTCCCACAGCTACGGCGAGGAGCGAGTCGTCGACGACGTGTCGCTGTCCGTCGACCAGGGCGAGGTGGTCGGGATCATCGGCCCCTCCGGGGTCGGGAAGACCACGCTCCTGCGGATCCTCGCGCTGTTCCTCGAACCGGACGGGCACGAAGCCGAGTCGACGACCGGGACCGACGAGGGGACGGTCGAGCTCGACGGGGAGGCGGTGTGGGAGCTTGGCGAGGACGCACGACTGGCTCGCCGGCGCCGGATCGGGATGGTGTTTCAGGAGGCCAGCCTGTTCGACGCCACCGTCGAGCGAAACGTCGAGTACGGCCTCCGGGTCCGACAGGACTGGAACGACCGACTGCGGGACCAGCTCCGCGGGCTCGTCGGCTCGACCGGGACGCCCGAGGCCGTCGAGGACGCCCTCGACATCGTCG
>NZ_SGUA01000055.1:0-474 GCF_005435135.1 Halorubrum sp. ASP1
GGTTCCTCGGCACGAGGACTTGGAAGGCATCGACGAAGCCGAGGTATCCGTTCCAGAGGCCGACGCCACGAAGCAGCGCCTCCAGCGGCGGGGAGAAGTCGAGGATGAGACCCGACCCGCCGCCGAATCCGACGCGGTTACCGAACAGCTGGAACTGCTGGAGTTCCCCGGAGAGGAAGCTGAACCGGACGATTTCCGACATCGCGATGGTGACGATTGCGAGGTAGTCGGCCCGCAACCGAAGCGCCGGGAGCGCGACCACGAGTCCCAACAGCGCGGCCGCGGTCATGCCGGCGAGGATACCCACCCAAAGCGGCAGGCCGAGGCCGCCGACCTGCGCCGCGCCGCCGGCGACGTACGTCGGCTTCGTCACGATTGCCGTGACGTAGACGCCGACGGCCATGAAGCCGACGATGCCGATGTTGAACAGCCCGGTGTACCCCCAATGGAGGTTGAGCGCGAGCGACAGCATGG
>NZ_SGUA01000056.1:0-462 GCF_005435135.1 Halorubrum sp. ASP1
GCCACGGGTAATGCATACAGGTGACATGGGGATTACTACCAGGTTGATAAACCGGCGCCCCCAGCGAACCCGCCGGTCGGTGCGGACGTCCCGGCGGCCGGTTGCGCCGTTGCTAAGGTGTCGACAGCTGTTCGCGGAACCGACTATCAGAGAGATAATAATACGATAGTCGTACCAATGGGCTCGGTATGGCACAGCGTTCGATCGAGTGTTCGTGTCCGAGCTGTGGGGTCAGTGTCGAGGTACCCGTCCAGCGGGAGTCGCCGGCGGACACCGACAGGATGGTGCGGTCGGAGCTGATCGGGAACACGGCGGAGTGTCGCGACTGCGGCCTCGCCTTCGACCTGCTCTACTACGAGACGGAGGGGCTGACGGGCGAGGAGAGGCGGCCGGTGTTCGAGTGACTGCGCTGACTCCCGTCAGGCGTCGGGGTCGGCCTTACGCGCGGGAGGAGGTCAACCC
>NZ_SGUA01000057.1:0-459 GCF_005435135.1 Halorubrum sp. ASP1
GGAGTGTGCATACTGACACGATTCGACAATATACAGTACTCAATAGCTCAAAGCACGTAAACAAGTCAGTGCGCTTAGTTTGGTCGCGTTAAGTCTGGCGTGGCGACGAAGATTTAACATTTTTTGTACACAATTAGAATAGATGACTGAATTATTAGCGTTCCAACAGGATATTTTGTACATACGCCCTTATGAAGTACATTGTTGGTGAGAACACTCCGGATTGATGACTTCGGTAGATCGATTCTTTTACCCTGTTTTATTCCCGTTCTGGTGAGTCCAGACACCGTGTAGAACTACGACAAGATCGCCCGACAGCTCGACACCAACAATGTTCTACGCAAGAGCGTAGGCTTTTTTCGGTACTGGGTATCACAGACCCGCATGAAGTCCACACGAAAGGCGCTTCGCGACGATGACATATTTAAAGACACCTACGAGCGCCTCAACTGTGTAGAC
>NZ_SGUA01000058.1:0-455 GCF_005435135.1 Halorubrum sp. ASP1
GTAAAGATACCTACCTCGTGGACTACCTGGGCGACCTCGGCCTGCTGGCCTACGGGTACGACCCGGCAGACCCGGACGACGACCTCGAACTTCGCGGGCGCGACCGGGACCGCGTACGGCTGGTAAAGCGCATCTCGACCTCGCCAGAGGGGATTTACCTGCCGACGCTCGTCTCCGAGTGCGTCAAGGGTCAGTACATCGGGCAGTGCGAGCGGTTCGACGGGAGCGACCCGGACTACCAGTTCGTCTACCGGTTCCTGAACGACCTCGACGGGCACGACCCCCAGCTCATCGAAAAACGCCAGTCTGACGGCATGACGATGGTCACCCCGACAATTCGTCTACTTGACTTGATATCAGAAGGCATTACTCAAACAACCAGGGAACGCGACGACTTGCTGTATGACCGGCATTTCTGCGAGAACTACCTGAGAACCGCGAATAAGGTCGATGAC
>NZ_SGUA01000059.1:0-451 GCF_005435135.1 Halorubrum sp. ASP1
GAAATCGGGTTCGACGACTACCTTAGCGAGGGCGACCACGAGTGGGAGAGCCTGCCGGATCAGATTTGGGGCATCGACGACGACGCGGAGCGACAGGCCGCCCGCCGCGACTCCCAGACCGCCGACTACTTCCTCGGCGGCATCAACGCCATCGCCCAAACCGGCGAACTCGTCGCCGCGGACCTCTCGGGGAGTCGCATCGGCGCGTACCCCTTCGCCGCCAGCAACGTCGTCATCGTCAGCGGTATCAACAAAATCGTCCCGACGCTCGACGACGCGCTGGACCGCCTCGAATCCGTCGCGTACCCCCTCGAAAACGAGCGCGCGAAGGAGGCCTACGGCGCCGAGTCCATGATTGCGAAACAGCTCATCTTCCGGCAGGAAGTCGAGGAGGGCCGCACCACCGTCGTCCTCATCCGCGAGCAACTGGGCTACTAAGTCCGACTCGCCG
>NZ_SGUA01000006.1:0-258135 GCF_005435135.1 Halorubrum sp. ASP1
GCCGACCCCTCCGCGGCGGTTCCGGCCGCCGGCAACCCCCCAACCGTCAGACGCGACCATGAACATCGGCTTCTTCACCGACAGCTACTTCCCCGGTATCGACGGCGTCACCTACACCATCCAGTCGTGGCGCGACCGGCTCGAGTCTCGGGGACACGACGTCTACGTGGTGTATCCGGCGAGCAGTCACGAGCCGGACGACCACGAGATTCCGGTCCCCTCGCTGCCGAACCCCTTCTACCGTCAGTACCGCCTCCCCACGTTCCGCCGCCTGTCGACGCTCCCCGACCTCGACGTGGTCCACTGCCACGGCCCGGCGTCGACCGGGCTGATGGGCCTCCGGTACGCGAGGCGGTACGGCGCGACCTCCGTGTACACGCATCACACCCCCGTCGAGGACTACTTCGTTCAGGGGCTCAAGTCGGAGCGGCTCGCCTCGGTCGTCGGGCGGGCGTACGTCGCCTACGAGAATCGCTTCCTCAACGCGTTCGACTGCGTCACCGCCTCCACCTCGCGTATCCGGCGGGACGTGGAGCCGTACCGGCTCCCCGTCGGGATCGAGATGGACCGGTTCCGGCCGCGCGAGAACGCCCGCGTGACCGCGACGGCGACCGACGGCGGGCCGACGGCCGTCGACGCGCCGGTCGTCGGGTACAGCGGCCGGATGACCCGCAAGAAGAACGTCGACGAGATCCTCCGGCTCGCGGAACGCCTGCCCGAGGTGCGGTTCGAAGTCGTCGGCGAGGGGCCGGTCCGGGCGGATTTGGAGGCCGACGCGCCGGGGAACGTCCGGTTCCACGACTTCCTGCCGCGCGAGGATCTCCCCGACTTCTACGCCGCCCTCAACGTGTTCGTCACGGCGTCGACCTGCGACACGCTCGGGCTCTCGACGCTGGAGGCGAACGCCTGCGGCACGCCGGTCGCCGCCGCGGACGTGGCGCCGTTCGACGAGACGATCGGCCCCGAGAACGGGGCGCGCTTCGCGTTCGGCGACCTCGACGACATGGAGCGCGCGGTCCGCGACTGCCTCGACGGCGACCGGGACACCCGCGGCGCGGTCGAGCGGTTCTCCGTGGAACGGACCGTCGACGAGCTCGAATCGATATACGGGGTGACAGCGTAGATGGGCGCCGACAACGTCGACGCGTTTCAACGGTTCATCTTCTCTGTGCCGCCCCTCAGGATTCAGGCGGCCGCCCTCGCCGCTCTCAGCGTCGTCTACGCCGTCGGGACGGTCGGCGGAATCTGGCTCTTCACGCCGTTCGCTCCCGAACCGTCCCGGATCTTGCCGGTGGCCGTTCTCATCTTTTTGGTCCCCTTCGTCGTCGCGGCCGAACTCTTCTCCCGGGTCCTCGACGGCTACCCGCGGTCGTGGAGCTACTTCCTCGCGCTCACCTCACAGTTCGTCCTGTTCGTCTACGCGCTGGTACTCTCCGGGGCGGACAACGTCGGGAACGCCTGGAGCATCATCTGGCTCAGCTTCATCACGCTGTACCTGATCAACATCTTGGTGCTCGTCGTCTCGACGGGCATCGACCGGTTCGACCGGATCCTGCTCGTCTCGCTGGTCGAGCCGGCGGGACTCATCGCCGCCTTCTACGCGCTGGGCGGGAGCGAACTCGGCTTCTCGACGTACCGACACGTGTTCGCGTTCGCCTCGCTGCTCATCGCGGCGGGCTTCCTCGTGTTGGTCCTCGTCGTCGTCGACTACCTGATCAAGAGCAACACCGACGTCTCCGCGTTCGCGCTTACCTCCGGTCTCCTCCGGAACGACCGCGAGTCACTCGACCTGGGCGTCGAGGCCCGTCCGGCCGTCGAGACGTTCGCCGTCGACAACGGGAGACGGCTCACGGTGGCGGCCCCGTGGGTCCACCCCGGCCCGCTCGGCGGGTTCGGCGGCGGCCAGCTGAGCGGGAACCTGATCGAGGCGCTGAACGAGGGCCGCGGGGTCGACGGGGCGGAGCGCGCCGAGACGGCGGCCGCGACCGACGGCGGCGCCGCGGCCGCCGCGTCGGCGGACGCGGCCGGCTTCTTTTTCCACGTCCCGTGTACGCACAAGGAGGACCTCTCGAACCCCGCGGACGCGGAGCGGATCCTCGACGCGGTCGCCGACCCGGACCGGACCGAGCGCGTCTCGCGGCTCGTGACCGCGTCGTACGGCGAGCGCGAGGGCTACGCGGACGTGCGGTTCCACGGCCGCCGGATCGGGGACAAGGAGGTGATCGTCCTCCACGGCGAGGGGATCGACGACTACGACACGGGCGTGTTCATGCGCGACGTCGACCACGACGAGGTGCTGCTGATCGACCAGCACCGACACGACATCCAGAACGGCCCCGACGTCGAGATCCAGTACGGCTCCGCGACGGCCGACCGCCTGAAGCGCGCGTTCGACGACTTCCGCGACCGGCTCGCGGACACCGACCTCGTCGAGGACTACGCCGCCGGGTTCGCCGTGACGCGGACCGGTCAGGACGCGCTGGCGATGGTCGAGCGCGTCGACGGCCAGGAGGTCCTCTGGATCGGCGTCGACACCAACGGGCTCACCCCCGACGTGCGGGCGACCGCCGACGAGTACCGCGCGGAGTTCGACGCGGTGATCCCCTTCTCGACGGACACCCACGCGTCGATCCACGAGCTGGCGAACAAGCGCGAGTCCGACATCGACGCCATCGAGGGCGCGGTCGACCGCGCCGTCGACGACGTCGCGCCCGCGACGGTCGGGTTCGAGAGCAACCGGACCGAGCCGGTGAAGCTCCTGAAGAACGACTACAACGGGCTCGTGTTCAGCGTCAACATCCTCATCCGCCTCACGCTCATCTCGCTGGTGATCCTGTACGCGCTGCTCGTGTTGTGGCTGTTCTTCTGAGTCGGACGCACCACCGAGCGGCTCGCTCCCCTTCGCTTTTGCCCGTCCCGGTCCACATGTCCCTATGGCCCCGCGAGCCCTCCTTGGCACCGGTCGGTCTCCGAATCGCGCGCTCCGCGCCGTCGGCGTCGCGTTCGTCGCCGCCTCGTTCCTCGTCGCCTTCCCGTGGGAGCCGATCCGAACCGCCTGGCGGTACCCGATCTGGGCCGTCCTCGTCGCCGTCGGCCTCGCGAGCGCCGGGTACGCCGGGCGCCACCGCGGCGGCCTCCTCGCCGGCTGGGGAGCGACGTTCCTCGCGGCGATCTGGGTCTTCGTCGTCCCGCCGCTCGCGGCGGTCGTCCGCGGCGCCACGCTCGACGACGGCGGCTACGCGGTGCCGCGGCCGTCGACCGTCGCGCTGGGTCCGCGCGCCGAGCTGCTGACCGGCCTGCGAATCGGCCCGGTCGTCGCCCTCGCGGTCGCGCTCACGCTCGGGAGCGCGGCGTACGCCCTCGGCGCGGCGGTGCGGAGGCGACCGGACCGGTTCTGACGCGGCGCGCTACTCGAACGCCCTCACGCCCAGCGCGGACGCGGAGGCGCCCCCGATCACCATCGGGACCCAGTAGACGGCCCCGCGGAAGACGAGGACGGCGGCGGTGATCGCGGAGGCGGCGACGCCGGTCGTCGGCACGAGCAGCCCGACGAGCGCGGCCTCGATGCCCCCCAGCCCGCCGGGGAGCGGGGTCGCGCCGGCGACGTACGACAGGGGAACGACGAAGACCGGGATCACCGGCGAGATCGGGTGGCCGATCGCGGCGAACGCGGCGGTGAGCGCGGCGGCCTGGAAGAGCCAGCCGAACAGCGAGAGCGCGACGATCCCGAGGAGGCGCGGCCGGTCGGTGCCGACGCGCTCGATGTCGGCGAAGAAGTTGCCGAGGCGGTCGGCGAGGCCGGCCTCGATCGTCTCGGCGTCGAAGCGGTCGAAGCGTCCGAGGAACGGGCCGACGGCGCCCGGAACGCGGTCGACGACCGCGACGCGGTAGCGCCAGACGAAGGCGATGGCCGAGACGATGGCCGCGATCAGCGCGACCGCGCTCGCGACCGCGAACCCGACGCGGTCCCCGACCGCCGTGGTGGCCGCGTAGGACCCGACTCCGATGAACACGAGCGAGACGGAGGGGACGACGTTGAGCACGTCGACGCTCGCGATGCCGACGAGCCCGGTCTCGTAGCGCGCCTCGCCCACCTTCGAGATGAGCGCCGCGGCGACCGGCTCGCCGCCGGCCTGTCCGAACGGGGTGACGTTGTTCGCGAAGGCGGCGCCGCTGTACACGAGGAACGCGGTCCGGACGGACATCTCGACGTCGAGGGCGCCCAGCACGGCGCGGAGCATGAGGCTCCACGCCGCGAGCCAGCAGAGCCCGAGGCCGAGCGTCACGGCGACGAGACCCGGGTCGGCGGCCGCGAGCGCGTCGACGATGCGGTCGACGCCGACGACGACGAACAGCACCGCGAGGAGGAGGACGGCGCCGCCCGCACCGAGGATGAGCGCGCGCCGTTGTGGGCCGTCCATGGACTGGGTGGGGCGGTAGCGAACTTGAAACGTCTGCTTCGCGCCCGCCGGCGCGTCGGCGTCTCCGGGCCTCGGCCACGCTCGCGGACCGCCGGTCCGGGGGCGAGAATGAGAATGCATACGTACCGGCGGGCCGACGGCCCACCTAATGGAAGATCAGCGGTTCCTCGAGTCGGAGTGGGATTACTGTCTGGTGCTCGACGCGTGCCGGTACGACGTGTTCGCCGACGTGTACGACGAGTACCTCGACGGCACGCTCGAGAAGCGGCGCAGCGTCGGCTCGTCGACGCCCGAGTGGGCCTACCGCACGTTCACCGACGACCACGACATCGCGTACTTCTCCGGGAACCCCTTCATCAACGACCTGGGGATCCCGCTGAACGAGCTGAAGTGGGGCGCCAGCTGCGACTACGAGTGGACCGCCTCCGAGCACATCAGCGACATCCACGACGTGTGGAAGACCGACTGGGACGACGACCTCGGCACCGTCCCGCCGGAGGGGATCGCGGACGCGTTCCACCGCAACCAGGACGCCGTCGAGCGAGCCGACCGCACCGTGCTCCACTACATGCAGCCGCACGCGCCCTACCTCTCGCGCGGGAAGGGGCAGAAGCTCAAGCAGATCCAGAAGGGGATCAGAGAGCAGGGGGAAGCGGAGGAAAACGGCGGAAGCGAGGACGACGGCGGGCTCCTCTCCTCGCTCAGCGACTCCGTCCGGCCGAAGATCGAGAGCCGGCTCGACGACAGCGAGTTCGCCCAGAAGGCGGGGCTGTGGCTCGAACTCGACCCGAAGGACCTCGTGAAGGACGGCACGCGCGTGACCGCGCTGTCGATGTACGAGGAGAACCTCCGGATCGCCTTAGAGAGCGTCTCGGAGCTCGTCGACGAGCTCGACGGCGACGTGGTCGTCACCGCCGACCACGGCGAGGCGTTCGGCGAGGAGGGCGTCTGGGAGCACCACATCGAGACGTACATCCCCGCGCTGATGGAGGTCCCGTGGCTGGAAGTCGAGTGAGCGACCGCGCCGGGGCCCGAGACGCGACCGCCGCGCGGCCGCGCCCGCCGACCCGCCGATGAAGGTCAGTCACTACTTCGAGTTCGCGGAGCGCGTCACCGGCGGCATGGCGGCGTCCGTCGACCACCAGCGCAAGATGTTCGACCGTGTCGGCGTCGAATACACGACGGAGCCGACGCTCGACGCCGACGTGCTCCACCTCAACCTGATGGGCCCGCGCTCGGTCTGGTACGCGCGCCGCGCCCGGAAGGCGGGCGTCCCCGTCGTCGCGCACACCCACGTCACCGCGGAGGACTTCGGCGACAGCTTCCGGTTCACCAACGCGCTCGCGCGGCCGCTCAGGCCGTACCTCCGCCGCGCGTACGGGCTCGCCGACCGGCTGATCTGCCCCTCCGAGTACAACCGGTCGGTGATCGAGGGGTACACCGACGCGCCGACGACGGTCGTCTCGAACGGCGTCGACCGGGGGAAGCTCGACGGGTTCGAGTCGCTGGAGGCCGAGTACCGCGACCGCTACGACCTGGACCCGCCGACGGTGTTCATGGTCGGCCACGTGATCAAGCGGAAGGGGCTGGAGACGTTCGTCGAGACGGCCCACCGGATGCCGGACGTCGACTTCGTCTGGTTCGGCCCCATCGATCGCTCGCTGAAGGGCCGCGAGACGAAGCGGCTCGTCGACGAGGCGCCCAGGAACTGCACGTTCACGGGGTTCGTCGACGACATCCGCGGCGCGTACGCCGCGGGCGACGTGTTCTGCTTCCCGACCCACGAGGAGAACGAGGGGATCGCGCTGCTGGAGGCGATGGCCGCCGGCAAGCCGCTCGTCGTGCGCGACATCGAGACGTTCTCGTGGCTGGACGACGGCGAGGAGTGCCTGAAGGTCGGCGACGAGGGCGACGGGGCGCACGCCGCGGCCGACGCCGACGCTCGCGGGGACAACGTCGAGGGGTTCGTCGAGGCCATCGACGCGCTCCGCGACGCCGACCGCCGGGCGGAACTCGGCGCGCGGGCCGCCGAGCGGAGCGAGGCCTTCTCGCTCGACGCGATCGCCGACCGCTACCGATCGCTGTACGCGGATCTGGTGTAAGCGTCCGCGAGGGGGACGAAATCGACCGATCGCGGAAAATTGCGAAAACCGCAGTTGGTATGTCCGCCCGACGATACCGTAGGGCCAAATGACTCGAGTGAGCGTTATCGGCTGCGGAAACATGGGGGGTGCCCTGCTCAGGGGGCTCGCCCGCGTTGAGGGGTACCACCTGACGGCGATCGACCTCGATCCCGAGGCGCTCGCCGCGATCGAGGACGCCGTCGACGAGACGACCGAGGACGTGGACGCGGCGCGCGACGCCGACATCGTCGTCCTCGCGGTGAAACCGGACGTGGCGCCCGCGGTCCTCGACGACCTCGACCTCCGGGAGGACCAGCAGTTGGTGACGCTGGCGGCGGGGCTCCCCCGCGAGTTCGTCGCCGCCCGCACCGACGCCTCCGTCGTCCGGATCATGCCCAACCTCGCGGCGGAGACGGGGAACATGGCCGCGGCCGCGACGAACGCGGGCCTCACCGACGAGGTCCGCGCCATGCTCGACGCGGTCGGCGAGTTCGTCGAGGTCGACGAGTCGCTGATGCACGTCTCGACGGCGGTCAACGGCAGCGGTCCCGCGTTCGCGTTCTACCTGATCGACGCGATGAAACAGGGCGGGATCGACAGCGGGCTCGACGCCGAACAGGCGGAGACGCTGGCCGCTCAGACGTTCAAGGGCGCTGCCGAGACGGTGCTCCGCGACGACCGCAGCGTCGACGAGCTCATCGACGCGGTGTGCTCGCCGAACGGGACGACGATAGAGGGGATGGAGGTGCTGTGGGACAGCGAGGCCGACGCGGCGGTCGAGGACGCGGTCGCGGCCGCCGAGCGCCGGTCCCGGGAGCTCGCCGAGGCGTTCGACGATGGCTGAGGACGCGAGCGCGGAGCGGGTCGGCGCGACCGACGGCGAGCGCGTGGCGGCCGCGCGAGAGGAGGCCGCCGCGGCCGACCGCGTGATCGTCAAGGCGGGGACGAACTCCCTCACCGACGACGACTCGCGGCTGGACCGGGTGAAGCTGGACAAACTGGTCGCGGACGTGATGGACCTCCGCGAGCGCGGTACCGAGGTCGTGCTGGTCTCCTCCGGGGCGGTCGGCGCCGGGACGGGTCGGCTCGACACGGGGCCCGAGTCGCGGGACGGCGTCGAGTCCATCGCGGAGAGCCAGGCGCTCTCGACCGTGGGCCAGGGCCTGTTGATGCGTCACTACACGCAGAGCTTCGAGCGGTTCGACCAGGACGTGGCGCAGATCCTCGTGACCGGGACCGACCTCGACGCCCCGGAGCGGTTCGACAATTTCACCAACACCGTCGAGACGCTGCTGTCGTGGGGCGTCGTCCCCGTCGTCAACGAGAACGACGCGGTCGCGACCGACGAGCTCCGGATCGGCGACAACGACATGCTGTCGGCGTCGATCGCGATCGGGCTCGACGCCGACCTCCTCGTGACGCTCACCGACGTGGACGGGGTCTACACCGGGAACCCGAAGCGCGACGGTGACGCGGAGCTGATCGAGGCCGTCGACGACGGCTACGAGCGGCTGCGGGAGATCGTCGGCGACGGCACGGAGACGGACTTCGGCGGCATCCGCACGAAGGTGGAGGGCGCCCACGACGTGAGCCGCCACGGGATCCCCGCGATCATCGCCGGGTCGGCGGAGCGCGACGTGTTAGCGCGGATCGCAGCGGGTAAGCCGACGGGCACGCTATTCGTGCCGGAGACGGGTGACGACGATGAGTGAGAGCAACACCACCGACGTGGAAGCGGACACCGACGAACTGGCCCGGCGGGCCGAGCGCGCCGCGCTGCGGCTCGCGAACGCCGACGGGGCGACCCGCGACGAGGCGCTCCGGTCGATAGCCGACGCGATCCGCGAGCGCGAGTCGGAGATACTCGAGGCGAACGCGGTCGACGTGGAGGCCGCCGAGGCGATGCTCGCGGACGGCGAGTACACGCAGGCCCTCGTCGACCGCCTGAAGCTCGACGCGACGAAGGTCGAGGAGATCGCCTCGATGGTCGAGTCGGTCGCCGAACAGGACGACCCCCTCGGCGAGACGCTCGCGGCGCGGGAGCTCGACGAGGACCTCGAACTCTACCGGGTGGCGGTGCCGATCGGCGTGGTCGCGACGGTGTTCGAGTCGCGGCCCGACGCCCTGGTTCAGATCGCCGCGCTCGCGCTGAAGTCCGGGAACGCGGTCGTCCTCAAGGGCGGCAGCGAGGCCAGCGAGTCGAACCGCGTCCTTCACGAGGCGATCGTCGACGCGACCGCGGACCTGCCCGACGGGTGGGCAGCGCTGATCGAGGCCCACGAGGAGGTCGACCGCCTCCTCGAACTCGACGACCGGGTCGATCTCGTGATGCCGCGCGGCTCCTCGGAGTTCGTCTCCTACATCCAAGAGAACACCCAGATCCCGGTGCTCGGCCACACCGAGGGGATCTGCCACGTGTACGTCGACGCGGACGCCGACCTGGAGATGGCCGCCGACGTGGCCTTCGACGCGAAGGTCCAGTACCCCGCCGTCTGTAACGCCGTCGAGACCCTGCTCGTCCACGAGTCCGTCGCCGACGCGTTCCTCCCGGACCTCGTCGAGCGCTACGAGGACGCCGGCGTGGAACTGCGCGGCGACGAGCGGACCCGCGGGGTCGTCGACGTCGGGCCCGCGACCGCCGACGACTGGGACACGGAGTACGGCGACCTCGAACTGTCGATCAAGGTGGTCGACGACGCCTACGACGCGATCGACCACGTCAACGACCACGGCTCGAAACACACCGAGTCGATCCTGACCGAGGACGCCGAGACGGTCGAGACGTTCATGACCGGCGTCGACGCCGCGAGCGTCTTCCACAACGCCTCGACCCGCTTCGCGGACGGCTACCGCTACGGGCTCGGCGCGGAGGTCGGCATCTCGACCGGCAAGATCCACGCCCGCGGCCCGGTCGGCCTGGAGGGGCTCACCACGTACAAGTACTACCTCGAAGGCGACGGGCACCTCGTCGCGAGTTACAGCGGCGAGGACGCGGTCCCGTTCACGCACCGGGAACTCGACGGCGCCGAGTGGACGCCGGGAACGCTGTCGACGCGGTAAGCGGAACGCCGCCGCCGACGCGACGGAACCGCGGCCCGAGGCGGAAGCGCGCGACGACCGGCGGTCGGTCGGCTCGCGGTCGTGGGACGCGCGCGAAAAAGCCGCGCTCGGCGGGCGGCCGGACCCGAACGGGGCGGCCGCTCAGAACGGCGGGCTGTAGTCTTCGTACTCGTCCATCTCGTCCATCTCGTCCGTCTTCGACGGCATGACCGCGGCGCGCGGCCCGCCGGCCCGGACGACCTCCACGTCCTCGAGCCCGTCGACGCTCTCGGGGAGGCGGCGCTCGATGGCCCGCATCGTCATCGGGGCGATGCCGCACCCGGAGCAGGCGCCGCCGATGGCGACGGTCGCCGTCCCCGCCTCCTCGTCGACGTCCCGGATCTCGAAGTTGCCGCCGTGCTGCTGGATCTGTGGCACTTCGTTGCTCAGGAAGCTTCGCGTCTGCCGTTCGAGTCCCTCTGCGCTCATTGCGAACGGACATTGTCCCCAACGTATCATAAATCTTTAGTTTTAGGACACCCTAAAATTTGAATATACAGGCTCCGAAACGGTTTTTCTGGCTGTTTACCGAGTGCTACTTATCGATACATATCAATTTTTAGTACTGCCTAAACGCGTGCGGAGCGTCGTCGTCGGTCGGTTCGGCGCCCGCGTCGCCGGGTCTCGTCTCAATATGTTCCCAATTAGCGTGATCGGACCGAAACGGCGGCCGGAGACGGTGACCGTCGGCGACGACGGCGGACGCACGCGCCGGGATGGTCGTCCGCGGACGAGATCGGAGCGACGGGGCTGGACGCGGGTCACCCGGTCGGGCGCCAGCCGCGGAGGGACGCGACGCAGAGCCCGCCCGCGATCCCGCTGAACGGGAGCGCGAGCGTCCGAACGACGAGGATCGCGGCCGTCGCGGCCGCGCCGGGAACGCCCGCGACCACGGTCAACGCCCCGCCGAGGAGCAGGTCGTAGGCGCCGAGGCTGCCCGGGATCGGGACGACGCTCGCGATCTGCGGGAGCGGCACGAGGACGAGGATCGGCAGGAACGCGCTCTCGACGCCGAGCCCGGACAGCGCGACCCACAGCGCGGCCGCGGTGAGCGCCTGCTCTACCAGTCCGCCGAGCGCGATGAGCCCGATCAGCCCCGGAGTCCGTCGGAAGTCGACGATGCGCTCCCAGTAGCGCGCGACGCCGGCCTCGACGAACGCCCTGTCGTGCGGCGGGTCGCGGTACAGCGCCGACACGCGAGTGATCACCGGCGCGAGCAGCGCGACGATCCCGTCGGAGAGCCGGTCGCGGGTCGAGAGTACCGCGGCGCCGAACAGCGCCAGCCCCCCGACGGCGACGCCGAACGTCGTCAGGATCGGCGCCGCGTCCGGGGCGTCGAGCAGGACGGCCAGCCCGACGAGGGCCGAGAACGCCGCCTGCGTCCCCGACTTGACGTACTTCGCCGTCGAGCGGACGCCGAGCGCCTCGGCGTACCCCGTGTCGGTGGCGACGCTGAAGAACCGGGCCATGATCGGCTCCGAGCTGACCGGTCCGGCCGGGCTGAGCGTGTCGAAGAAGTCGCCGGCGAGCGCGAACCGAACGCTCTCGCCGGCGGAGATCCCGTCCCCGAGCGGGGCGATCGACGCCCAGACGCCGATGGCGTCCGCGATTCCCTCCAAGACGACGAGCAGCGCGACGACGGCGAGGATCAGCGGCGTCACCGCGAGCGCCCGGTCGAGGACGGTCTCGATCCCGACGGTGTACAGGTACCCCGCCAGGATCGCGGCACCCGCGGCGACCCCGACGAGGAACCGCAGCGCTCGCCGCATGGGTCAACGACGCACCGCCTGGGGGGATCCGACCATCGGTTCGGTCACCGTCGGGCGCCCGGAACGCGCGAGACGATCACATCGTGCGAGCCGAGCGACTTGAACGGTTCCATCGGCGCCGACCGGGCGACCGTAGGTGCGTCGACCGCACCCGTCTCGGCGCGTCGGCCGGCCAGTCCGACGCGGAGCGCGACCGCCGTCTGACCCGTTCGACCGACCGTTTTTGGTCGTCCGGGCATAGGGATCGGTAATGGCAGATCAGCCCGCAGGCGACGCCGTCGGAGCCAGTCGACGAACGTATCTGACGGCGGCCGGCGGCGCGGCGGTGACGGCGCTGGCCGGCTGTATGGGTGGCACCGCGAGCGGGACCGACACCCTCCGCGTCTCGGTCTGGAGCGGCACGAACGAGACGGTGTTCCGCGAGGTCATCAAGCCGATGTACGAGGAGCGGACGGGCAACACCCTCGAACTGAGCGGGAACTGGCAGGGGATCCTCTCGAAGATCCGCCAGTCCCCCGCGGACGACCCGCCGTTCGACGTGACGGTCGGCGTCGGGCGGACGAACTACCGCGGCCAGCAGGACGACCTGTGGGTCCCCGTCGACTACGACGACCTCTCGAACGCCGGCGGCATCAAGTCCAACCTGCGCCAGTACCAGATGGCCGAGTCCGGCGTCCCGGTCGCGTACGGGGCCCACGCGTACGTCTACAATGAGAACAGCGCCGCGTGGACGCCGGAGTCCTGGAGCGACCTTCAGTCCGACGCCGCCGAGAACGTCGCGCTCCCCAGCGACTTCTGGCTGAAGCTGTTCATGATGGCGGCGCTGCTCAGGGACGACGAGCCGATGGCCGACGAGGTGTACGACCCCCAGTACATGGACGCCCTCTTCGACACCGTCGAGGGCCTGCCGGTGTCGACGTTCTACCAGGGCACCCAACAGCTCTGGACGGCGCTCGGCGAGGGGCTCGCCGACGTGGGCCACTACTTCTTCGCGTACGGCCTGCGCAAGGCGCGGGACACGGACGAGTACCCGATCGGGGTCACCGTGCCCGACCCGACGACGGGGTACATCGACTACTACCAGATCGTCCGGGGCGCGTCCGACGAGGCGATGGCGACCGAGTTCATCGACTTCATGCTCGACCCCGAGGTCCAGAGCGCGTACGCCGCCGAGTTCAACCTCGGGTTCTCCCACGAGGAGACGACGCACCCCTCGACGACCGCCGACGCGCTCCCGATCGCGAACGACGACCTCGACCAGATCGCGTTCCAGAACTTCGCCGGCGTCGCCGAGTTCTCCGGCGACATGAGCGACCGCTTCCGCGCGTTCGTCCAGGACAACTGAGATGCTCGAACTGGACGGCCTCACCGTCGAGTACGGGGACTTGACGGCGGTCGACGACGTGTCGCTCGCGGTCGCGGAGGGCGAGCTCTGCTGTCTGCTCGGCCCGTCCGGGTCCGGCAAGTCGACGATCCTCCGCGCGATCTCCGGCTTCGAGACGCCCGCGGCGGGCCGGGTGCGGATCGGCGGCGTCGACGTGACAGAGGCGCCGCCCAACGAGCGCGACTGCTCGCTGGTGTTCCAGGACTGGGCGCTGTTTCCGCGCCAGACGGTCGCGGAGAACGTCGCCTTCGGCCTGAAGATGGACGGCGTCGGAGCCGCCGAGCGCGAGGCGCAGGCCCGGGAGATGCTCGAACTCGTCGAGATGGAGGGGTACGGGGACGCCTACCCCGAGCAGCTCAGCGGGGGACAGAAACAGCGGGTGGCGCTGGCCCGGTCGCTCGTCGTCGACCCCGACCTCCTGTTGCTCGACGAGCCGCTGTCGAACCTCGACCGGCGGCTCCGCGAGACCATGCAGCTCGAGCTCAACGAGATCCACGACCGCGTCGGCACGACCATGCTCTACGTCACCCACGACCAGGACGAGGCGTTCACGCTCGGCGACCGGCTCGGGGTCATGGAGTCGGGGCGGCTCGTCCAGCACGACACCCCGGAAGCGGTGTACGACGACCCGGCGGACCGCTTCGTCGAGTCGTTCCTCGGGACGACGAACTTCGTCGCGTGTACCGCCGCGGAGCCGGGGCCGCGGCCCCGCCTGGAGACGCCGATGGGCGTCGGGTTCGAGGCCGCGGTCGAGGGCCCGTCGCTGGCGGCCGGCGACGCGGTCGTCGCCTCGCTGCGGCCGGAGCGGCTCTCGCTGTCCGTCGCTCCCGCCGAGCGGACGCCGGACGCGACCGTCAGCGACGGCGGCGAGTCAGCGGTCGCGGTGCCAGCGCGCGTCGAGGAGACGGTCTACCGGGGCGCGGACGTCCGGATCCGGTTGTCGGCCGGCGAGACGACGCTGTTCGTCGAGCCGTCGGTCGCGGAGGCGCCCGCCGTCGACGCGGGCGACGCGGTGGTCGTGCGCTTCCGGCCCGAGGACGCGCTCTACTTCGACGGGACGGGGGATAGATGTCGGTGAGCGACGCGCGGGCGGCGCTGCCGGCCGTCGAGCTGTCCGCGCGGTGGCGGACCCTGGCGCTCCTCGTCCCGCTCCTCCTGCTCGACGGGCTCGTCTTCCTCGTTCCGATGGGCTACCTGCTCCGGCTGAGCTTCGCCGAGCGCACGTCGGGCGGCGCCTTCGCGGAGGGATCGTGGTCGCTCGCGGGGTACGAGTACGTCGCCGAGACGCCGCTGGTCCACGAGATATTCGCCTTCACGCTCGGGTTCGCCGTCCTCGTGACCGCCCTCGCGGTCGCCGTCGGCGTGACCTACGCCTACGCCGTCTGGCGCGCCGCCAAACCCTGGCGGACGCTCCTCCTCGCCGGCGCGGTCTGCTCCCTTTTCACCACCATCGTGGTGAAGCTGTTCGCGGTCGTGCTCGTCTTCTCGCCCCGGGGGGTACTCAACGACGTCCTCACCGGCGTCGGCCCGCTCGCGGAGCCGCTCCTGCTCGTCGACAACCTCGCCGGCGCGGTCATCGCGCAGCTGTACATCGTCGTGCCGTACGCGATCCTCACCGTCTACGCCGTGCTGACGACGCTCGACGACAGCCTCGTCGAGGCCGCCCGCGACCTCGGCGCGGACCGGCCGGCCGTGTTCCGGGAGGTCGTGCTGCCGCACGCCCGGCCGGGGATCGCCGTGGCGGGCATCATCAGCTTCACGTGGTCCGTGGGCGCGTACCCCGCACCGTTGCTCGTCGGGTCCGGGAGCGAGCAGACGACGGCGATCCTCGTCTCGCAGCTCCTCCTGACCGAGTTCGACTGGCCGGCCGCCGCCGCGCTCGCGGTGATCACCGTGGCGGTGGTGCTGACGGCGCTGCTCGTCGGGCTGTGGCGCCTCGACGACGGGGGTGAGCTCCTTGGCTAGCGTCCGCGCGGTCCGGGGCTGGCTCGCCCGAGGCGCGGTCGCGGCCCTCTTCGGCCTGCTCGTGTCGCCGCTGGTCATCGTCGTCGCGACGGCGTTCGACGCGTCGAGCGCGGTCGTCTTCCCGCCGACGGAGCCGTCGCTGCGGTGGTTCGGCGAACTGCTCGCCTCGCCGACGTGGCTGCGATCGCTCGCCAACAGCCTCGTCGTCGCGGCCGGGACGAGCGCCCTCTCGATGGGGGTCGGGACGACGGCCGCGCTCGGGCTCCGCGGGTACGACGGCCGGTTCCGCGGCGCGCTCGTCGGGCTCGCGCTGCTGCCGCTGCTCGTCCCGGGAGTCGTCATCGCCGTGACGCTGTTGACCTTTTTCAGCGCGTTCGGCCTCCAGCAGAGCTACCTCGCGCTCGTGTTGGCCCACTCGCTGTGGGCGACGCCGCTCACCTTCTCGGTGATGCAGTCCGCGTTCGCGCGCTTCGACTGGGCGCTCCACGAGGCGGCGCTGGACCTCGGCGCGTCGCGGCTCACGGCGTTCCGGACCGTCGTCGTCCCCGAGGTCCGCGCCGGGCTGGCCGTCGCCGCCCTCGTCGCGTTCATCGTCAGCCTGCAGGAGTTCGTGATGGCGCTTTTCCTCTCCGGCCCCGACACGCGGACCGTGCCGGTGCAGGCGTGGAACTCGCTCCGCCAGAGCCTCGACCCGCTCGTGAGCGTGGTCTCGACGATCCTGTTGGCCGCGGTGCTGCTGCTCGTCCTCCTCGCCGGCGGGCTCGCCGGGCTCGACCGGCTGGCGACCGACACTTGAGAGGCCGCCCGGTGCGGCTCGTCGACTCATGGGACCACATCGGCGACGACCGGGAAGTGGTCCGACGCGGGCGCGTCGGCGTCGTGCGGAACCACTCGGTAGCGTTCGACGGCGCAGCCGCGGACGAGGACGTGGTCGATCCGTCTCGCAGCCGGGTCGCCGCTGACGCCGTCGTCCGCGTCGAAGCCGACGTACGTGCGGTCGGGCCCGTCGCGCTCGTGCGCCGCGAGCCGGGCGTCCGTCAGGTCCGCCGTGAGGGCTTCGTACGGCGGGGATCCGGTCTGACAGTTGAGGTCGCCGGCGACGACGACGGGACCGTCGGGAACGCGGTCCCGGACCAGCCGGGCGCCCTCCAGCCGGGCTCGCTCGCCCGCGTGGTCGAGATGGACCGAGAACACCGCGACTGTCCGGCCGTCGGCGTCGGGGGGTGCCGGCGCCCGCCGGTCCCTGAGCGTCGCGTGCGTGACGGTCCGAGGGATGGCGGCGTCCCACGCCGTGACCTCGCGGTCCCCGCCCGGGGCGAGCCCGAACGCGCCGGCCGAGGCGACCGAGACGCGACGCCTCCGGACGGCGATCGGCGTGTGCTCGCCGTTGCGGTCCGGGAACGCGACCCAGTCGTAGCCGGGAAGACGGTCGCGGAGGTCCGGCAACTGGTCCATCCAGACTTCCTGTACCGCGAGCACGTCCGGATCGATGTCGCGCACCAGCGACGCGACGCCGTCGCGCCGTACGCTCCAGTCCAGCCGCCCCGCGTCGAGGCCCGCGTACCTGACGTTGTAGGACGCGACTCGGAGCGGGGTCCGGGTCACGAACCGCCCTCCGCCGGTCGAGACCCCGCGTCGGGATCGGCGGTCGCCGGTGCGGGACCGTCCCGGACCGCTCGCCGGCCCGCGTCGACGTCCACGCGCGACAGCAACGCGGCCCCGCCCAGGAAGAACACGAGCAGCGAAACGATGCTGTACCGGCTCGACCCGGTGAGTTGTCCGACGAACGCGAACAGTGCCGGTCCGACGACCCCCGCGAGCTTCGACGAGATCGAGAAGAAACTGAAGAACTCGGCCGACTTGTCCGGCGGCGACAGCGCGGCGTAAAGCGACCGCGACAGCGCTTGCGTGCCGCCTTGAACCGTCGCGACCGCGACGGCGAGCGCCCAGAAATGCCACGTCTTTGTCATGAAAAACCCGCCGACAGAGATGCCGACGTACACGGCCAGTCCGAGGTAGATCGCCCGCTTCGTCGTGAGTGCGATCCCGCCCGCCGCGAGGCCGATCCGCCGTCCGGGAAGCGAGCCGAACAGGAACGCGAACGGAACGCCGAGGAACTGAACCAACACCAGCGCGCCCACGATTCCGGTTCGTCCGATCCCGATCTCGGAGCCGTAGATGCTCGCCATCCGGATGATCGTTCCGATGCCGTCGGCGTACAGCAGGAACGCTCCGAGGAACAGGAGGAGGTCGGGGTACTCTCGCATGTCGGCGGCCGTGGTCCGGAGCCGACGGACGGCCGTGACCACTGGCGACGAGCGCTCCGACTCAGGGGCGGTCGCGCCGTCCGTCGTGTCCGCCGGGGGTTCGTCGACGTAGGCGAAGAGCGGCAGGGAGAACACCGCCCACCAGACGGCGACCGAGAGGAGCGCCGCGCGGGTGGCGACGTCCGCGTCCGCGAACCCGAACGTCGCCGGCGAGAGGATCCACGCGAGGTTGCCCACGAGGAGGATGCCCCCGCCGAGGTACCCGACCGCGAAGCCGGCCGTCGACAGCTTGTCCGCGTCCGACGCGACGTGCGAGAGCAGCGAGTCGTAGAAGACGTTCGCGCCGACGAATCCCATGTTCGCGAGGACGAACAGCGCGGAGGCGTACAGCACCGCGCCTTCACCGGCGAGGAACAGTCCCGCGGTCGAGACGACGCCGAGGGCGACGAACCCGGCGAGGAACCGCTTCTTCGCGCGGTACCGGTCAGCGAGTGTTCCGAGTACCGGTGAGGCCAGCGCCACGAGCGCTAGCCCGACCGCGGTCGTGTAGCCGAAGTACACTGACGCGAGGTTCCCGGACAGCCCGGCACCGATCACCGACTCGTAGTAGACCGGAAACACCGCCGCGACGACAGTCGTCGCGAACGCCGAGTTCGCCCAGTCGTACAGCGCCCACGCGCCGCTGGCCCGCGAGTCGACCCCGAGCCGCGCACCCAGCGCCCCGATCCGCGCACCCAGCGCCCCGATCCGCGTCACCGTGAGCGACCCCCGTCTGTTGGCATGGTCGGAGGCTCGGCGGCCCCCGGCAAAAACCCGACTACTGAGGGGTATAAACGGCTATTGAGCGACCGCCCGGCCGAGCGCGTCGACGATGCGTCTCTTTCCCGAGGGCCGCGCGCACCGACTCCGCCGCCTCGCGCCGACCGACGGCCGCCTCCGCGGTCGTCCCCGCGCCCGATGCCCCCGGCGCGTCGCCCGGCACGCGCGACCGTGCGGCACGGAATCCCGATTCCCTCGCGACCGCGTCACGGTCGCTCGCCGTCGTCCGGTCGCGACCGCTCCGCCTTCAGCTGGTCCACCTCCCGTTCCACGTCGAGCGCCGCCAGCTCGACGGTCACCCCCTCGCCCCGCTCCGAGCCCGACGCGCCCGCCGTCGCGGGCGCGTCCCCCGAGCCCGACCCCAGCAGCCGCTCGACGCGACGGACCGTTACGTACGCGGTACACGCGACGCCGAGGGCGACCGCGCCGTACGCGGCCAGTATCGCCGCGGGGCCGAACTGCGCTTCGAGCACCGCGCCCGCGAGCCACAGGAAGACGCCGACGCCGGCCAGGAAGCCGACCGCGAGCGGCAGGGATCTGCTCATAACCGTCCTTCGCGCCGCGAGCTCAAAGCCTTTCGCGTGCCGAGAACCGCTCACTGAGCGCCGTCCACCGAGCGCCCGATCCGAGCGACGTCCGGTCCGAGGCGACTACCGTTCGAGACGCCCCCGACCTCAGGCGACACCGGCCATAGGCGACCGCGACCCCCCAGTATTTCAGTCGCGGAGCGGTACCGAGCGGCATGGCAAGGCTTCGCTCCGCGCTCGCGCCGGACCGCGCCGACGCGGTCGCAGCGTGGGCCGTCACCGCCGGTCTCGTCGCCGCAGTCGGTCGATTCCTGCTCGTCGGCGAGCCCGACTGGGCCGCGTTCACCGCGCTGCTCGCGCTCGTCGCCGTCGTCGTCCCGGTCGCGACGCGTGACCCGGCGGTCACCGTCCCGGCGGAGCTGCTCGCGGCCGCCGCCGTCCCCGTGGCCGTCCGCGCGGCGGGGGCGCTCCCGGGCGCGACGCCGTTCGTCGCGGCCGCGGCGCTCGGGCTCCTCGTCGCCGTCGTCCTCGACGCGTTCACCTCGCTGTCGATGACCCCGCGGTTCGCCGCGGTCTTCGTCGTCGTCGCGACGATGGCCGCCGCCGGCGCGTGGGCGGTCGGGTCGTGGGTCCTGGACGCGGTCGCGGGGACGAGCTTCGTCGGGACCGCGGACGAGCTGATGTGGGACCTGATCGTCGCGACCGCCGTCGGCGTCGGGGCGGGCGTCCTGTTCGACGTGTACTGTCACGTCTCCGGCCGGATCGAGCGGCTCCGACCGGACGCCGACGCCGCCGACGCCGACCGCGCCGTCGGTGGCGACGCCGGGAGCGGCGCGCGTCTCGTCGGGGCACTGCAGGCGGTCCTCCTCGGGATCGCGGCGATCGCGGTCGCCCGCGGCGACGCGACGCTGCTCGTGAACAGCGCCGTCCCGCTGGGTATCACGCTCGTGCCCGCGCTGCTCCGGCGGCAGTACGGCTACGCGATGGACGCGCGCCTCGTCGCGTGGATCGCCGGGGCGTCGACGCTCCACGCCGTCGGCGCGCTGGCGCTGTACGGGGCCTTCGGCTGGTACGACAGCCTCGCGCACACGTTCTCGGCGGGGCTCGTCGCGGGCGCCGGCTACGCCCTCGCTCGGAGCGTCGAGCGGCACTCCGACGCCGTCGCGTTCACGCGCGAGTTCCGAGCCACCTTCGTCGTCCTGTTCGTCCTCGCGGTCGGCGTCGCGTGGGAGGTCCTGGAGTTCGCGAGCGGCGGCCTCGCGGCGGTCACCGGCGGCGAAGCGGTGTTGGCCCAGTACGGGACGACCGACATCGTGAACGACCTCGCGTTCAACACGGTCGGCGCGGTGCTCGTCGCCGCCTTCGCGAGCGCGCACTTCGAGGGGCTCGCGGCCCGGCTCGCCGGGCGCGTCGGCGCCCTCGTCGGCGGCGGCGACTGACGCGGGCACGGACGGGCTGACCGGGGGCGACGTGGCGACCGCGGGAGGAGACGCGACGGTGCGAGGACCCGGGTCCGCGCCTACCCGTCGAACTCCGGCAGCCGCCCGCCGTCGACGGCCACGTTCTCGCCGCTGACGTACGACGCGGCGTCGCTGAGGAAGAACCGGAGCGGCGCCGCCACGTCCGCGAAGTCGGCCGGGCGGCCGCGGGGGAAGTCCTCGACGCCGGCCTCGGTGTTCGAGACGGCGAACGGCGAGACGGCGTTGACCGTGATCCCGTCGTCGCTCGTGTCCGCCGCCAGCATCCGGGTGAACATCAGGACGCCCGTCTTCGCGACGAAGTAGGGGAAGTTGACCGGGTGGGCGTGCATCCGGTCGCTGTCGGCGAACCCGATGTTCACGATCCGTCCCCACCCCTGCTCCCGCATGGCGGGCAGGGCGCGGCGCGAGCAGAGCACGGTGCCGTAGAACGTCGTCTCGACCACGTTCCGCCACGACTCCCAGTCGATCTCGCTCCAGTGGCGCGCGTCGAAGTCGCCGACGTTGTTCACGAGCACGTCGACCGCGCCGAGCTCGGCCTCGACCGCGTCGAAGAGCGCGTCGACGGCGTCGGGGTCGGTGATATCGCCCTGCGCGGTGATCGCGGTCCCGCCGCGGTCGCGGACCTCCTCGGCGGTGGCGGTCGCCGCCGCCTCGCTCTCGTTGTAGTGCACGACGACGTCGGCGCCGCAGTCGGCGATCGACAGCAGTAGTTCGCGGCCGACGCGCTTCGCGCTGCCGGTCACGAGGGCGGTCCGTCCGCTCAGGTCGGGGCGTGGCTCCATACCGGATCCGTGGGCCGGCCCACCCCTAAGCGTTCCTCACGGTGGGGGTGCGGACGCTCGCCACCCCGTTGAAAACGCCGTCGGCGCGGGGGACGCTCGCCGGCGCCCGCGCTCACTCGCCGGCGCCGTCGGTGAGGATCTCCACGTCCGTCGCCTCCTCCGGCTCGGACAGCGACGGTTCCTCCGCCGGCTCGTCGGTCGATTCGTCGGTCTCCTCTCGCGACCACTCTCGCGAACGATGTCCGTGGCACATGTTACGTAATACCGTACCGGCTGCTGACGGGTAAATCCTCGGCCGAATACGGCTCCGATTCGGGCGCGATGGCCCCGGAGAGCGCCGGACGCTCGGTCTCCCCGGCCGACGGTCGGGCCGCTTCCGTCGGGGTCGGGCGCGCGTCGGACCGTCCCGTCGCAGTCGGTCAGAACACGACGATCAGAACGTACCCCACGACGACCGTGAGGGCGGTCCACAACGGGAACCGCTTCGCCTGTCGTCGCTGCTCCGGGCCGAGGTCGCCGATGGACGCGGGATCGGTATCCGCCCGGAGCCACGTCACTCCCCGCCACGCTCGGTCGCCCTCGCGCCGGCGGGCCGTCGAATCCGCCCGCGGTCGACCGCTCTGGGACGGTCGTGCGCGTTCGTGGATTTATCACGGCTAAGAACTGGCGGGAATGATTGATATCGCCGCTTCACCGAGAGATATCAATGAGTACTGCGAGCGACGAGCGCCCGGAGCCGATTCGCGTCCTGTACGTGAACGGCGACGCCGACTTCGCCGCGCTCACGCGGGCGAAGCTCCGACGGCTCGGGTCGGGTCTCGAGGTCGCGACAGTCGATAGCGCGGAGGCCGCGCTCGAACGCGTCGCGGCGTCGTCGGTCGACTGCCTCGTCACCTCGTACTCGCTTCCGGACGGAACCGGGATCGACCTCTTAGAGCGTATCGCGGACGAAGGGGCGGCCCTGCCGACGATCCTCTTCACCGGCCGCGGGAGCGAGCGGATCGCGAGCGAGGCGACGCGGGCGGGCGTGTCGGACTACATCCCGATCCACGGGACCCACGACGGCTTCGATCTCCTCGCGCGCCGGGTCCGGACGCTGGTCGACGCCGCGCGCACCGAGGCGGCCGCCGAGCGGCTCTCCGACCGCTTTCAGCGGACGCTCGAACGCGCTACGGACGCGATCTACGCGGTCGACGAGGAGTGGCGCGTGGAGTATATGAACGAGAAGATGGCCGACCGGGTCGGTCGGAACGCCGAGGCGGTCGTCGGGAACACCATCTGGGAGGAGTTCCCGTCCATCGTCGGCACGGAGCTCGAAGAGCGGTACCGAACCGCGATGGAGACCGGCGACCCGGCGGTCTTCGAACAGTGGCTCGGCGAGCCGTTCGAGTACTGGGTCGAGGTGCGCGCCTTTCCCGACGCGGACGGGATGACCGTGTTCTCCCGAGAGATCACCGACGAGTGGGAGCGCGAGGTGGAACTGGAGCGCAACGAGGCGGTCTTGGAGAACGTCCACGACGTGGTGACGGTCATCGACGAGGACTGGGAGATCCGCTTCGCCAACGCCGCCGCGAACCGAGTGCTGGGCGACCGGCGATCGGCGGACATCACGGGAGAGCGGTTGAACGCGCTCGTCGGGGACCGCGTCAGCGAGGCCGACGCCCGAGCGTTCTCGCGCGCGGTGGAGTCGACGCTCGACGAGATGACGAGCGACGGCGGCGTTAGCGGCTTCTACGACGCCGACCTCCAACTCGACGCCGCGGTCGGGGGGGCGGAGCGCACGTTCGACGTGCGGCTCACGCCGTTCCGACGACACCGGCGGACGCAGGTGCTCGTCGTCGCACGGGACGTGACGGACCAGAGCGAGACCAAGCGCCAGCTGCGCCGCGAACGGGACGCCTTGCGGCGGATTCAGCGCGTTATGGCCGAGAGCGACCCCTCGTCAGCGGCCCGCATCGAATCGCTGCTCGAGGTGGGGTGTGACGCGCTCGGCCTCGATATCGGTATCGCCTCGCGGATCCGCGACGAGGACTACGCGGTCGAGGCCGTTCACGCTCCGGACGCCGACATCGCCGTCGGCGACCGGTTCGACGTCAACGCGACGTACTGCGAGGAGGTGATCGCGGCGGACGGGGTCCGAGCGTTCGCGGACGCGCACGACCGCGGGAAGGGGTCGCATCCCGCGTACCGAGCGCTCGGACTGGAGTCGTACATCGGCGCGCCGCTCGACGTCGACGACAGTCGGTTCGGTACGCTCAGCTTCTCCAGCCCCGCGACGCGGGCCGCGCCGTTCGGGGCGCTCGAACGGACGTTCGTCGAGCTGCTGGCGCAGCTCGTCGGCACCGAGCTCTCCCGGGCGCGCGAGCGCGCCCAGTTACAGCGACACGAGTTCCTGTTCGACCGGGTCCAGGATATCGCGGCGATCGGCGTCTGGGAGTACTACCCGTCGAGCGACGAGCTCACGTGGTCCGACGGGGTCCGGCGGATCCACGGCGTCGACGACGAATACGAGCCGTCGCTCGACGACGGCATCGAGTTCTACCACCCGGACGACCGGGCGACGATCACCGAGGCGGTCGACGCCGCCGTCGAGGGCGGCGGCTCCTACGACCTCGACCTCCGGATCGTGCGGAGGGACGGCGCCGTCCGCGACGTCCGGGCGTGGGGCGAGTACGTCGCGGACGCTCGCGACGGCGAGGCCGCCCTCCGAGGCGTGTTTCAGGACGTCACGGAGCGGAAAGAAGCGCAGCGCGACCACCGGAGGCTCGCGGAGGAGTACGAGGCGCTGCTCGCGACGTCCGGCGACGCGATATTCCTGCTTGACGTGGACACAGCGGGCGAGGAGCCGTCGTTCGAGTTCGCTCGGCTCAGCCCGGGGTACGAGGACCAGACCGGGCTCTCGACCGCGGACGTGCGAGGGAAGACGCCGCGGGCGGTGTTCGGCGACGAGCGGGGGGCCGAACTCGAGGCCAACTACGCCCGCTGCGTCGAGGCGGGCGGCCCGATATCGTACCGCGAAGAGCTCGACTTAGACGCCGACGCCCGGTTCTGGGAGACGAGCCTCGCACCCGTGACCGTCGACGGCGAGACGCTGCGGATCGTCGGTATCGCGCGGAACGTGACCGACCAGGTCGGGCGGGAACGCGATCTCCAGGCCTCGAACCGCCGGCTGGAGTCGCTGTTCGAAGCGACGCCGCTCTCCGTGGTGGAGGTGGACGCCGACGGAACGATCGTCCGCTGGAACGAAGAGGCCGAGACCATGTTCGGCTGGTCATGCGACGAGGTCGTCGGCGAGCGGCTCTCGGACGTCACGGCTGGCGAGCGGAACGCGCTCAGGGACCACTGCCAGCGCGCCCTGCGCGGCGAGCGGGTTCGAGCGGCGGAGATCCGACACGAGACGAAGGCCGGAGCGGAGTTGGACCTGCTCCTGTCGGTCGCGCCGATTCCGGGCTCGGACGGCGAGGTCGCGAGCACGCTCGCCGTCGTCGAGGACATCACCGAACAGAAGCGGTCGGAGGCGCGACTCAGAGCGCTCCAGGACACGGCCCAGCGGCTCAGCGCCGCCGAGTCGACCGAGGCGATCGCGGCCGTCGCCGTCGACGCCGCGGCCGAGGTCCTCGACCTCGAGATCACCGCGCTCTGGGAGTTCGACGCGGCGGCGGACGCGCTCGTCCCGGTCACGGAGACGGACCCGGCGGCCGACCTGCTCGGGGAGCCGCCGCGATTCGCGAGCGGCGAGGGGCTCGCGTGGGAGGCGTTCGAGTCCGGCACCGCCCGGGTGTACGACGACGTCCGGAACGCGGACGGGCGGTACAACCCCGACACCGCGATCGAGAGCGAGATCCTCGTGCCGCTGGGGGAGCACGGACTTATGATCACCGGCTCCACCGCCCCGCGAGAGTTCTCCGAGACCGACGCGGACCTGTTCCGGATCCTCGGCGCGACCGTCGAGGCGGCCCTCGCCCGCGCGAGCCGTGAAGCGGAACTACACCGGCAGAACGAGCGCCTCGACGAGTTCGCGAGCGTCGTCGCGCACGACCTCAGAAACCCGCTCGCGGTCGCACAGGGATTCCTCGATCTCGCCGAGGAGACGGGCGACCCGGACCACTTCGAGCGCGTCGGGTCCGCCCTCGATCGGACCGAGCGCCTCGTGGACGACCTGCTCGCTCTGTCGCGCGGCGAGACCGCGGTCGAGGACGCAGAGGCGGTCGACCTCCAGGCCGTGACGACGGAGGCGTGGGGGTACGTCGACACGGCGGCGGCGTCGCTCGCGGTCGCCGACGGGCTCCCGACGGTCACCGGCGACCCGGGCCGGTTGACCCAACTCTTCGAGAACCTCTTCCGGAACGCCGTCGAGCACGGCGGTCGGGACGTCTCGGTCACCGTGGGCGGCGCGGACGACGACGGGTTCTACGTCGCGGACGACGGGCCGGGGATCCCGCGAGCGCGACGCGACGAGGTGCTTCGCCACGGCGTCACGTCGAGCGCGGAGGGGACGGGGTTCGGCCTCTCGATCGTGGCCGACATCGCGAGGACGCACGGGTACGTCGTCTCGGTGGAGGAGAGCGCCGACGGCGGTGCGCGGTTCGAGTTCGCTCGGAGCGACTGACCCGAGCGGCGGTCCGGTCGGGCGCCGCGCGCCCGGTCACCGGACCCGCGCGGTGAGGTCGGTGAGAAGCGCCGCGCGCGCCGAGCGCCGCGTCACTCCAGCGCGACCCGGTCGGTGAGCCAGTGGCCGTCGAGGTCGCCGTCGCGAGCGCTCGACAGGCCGAACGCGTACGTGACGGTGCGGCCGTCCGGGCCGGTCAGCGTGACGCGCTGTTCCGCCCGGCTCCCGCGGCGCTCCAGCGCCCCCGTCGTGGCCTCGACGTGGTCGATCATCGGGGCGTACCGCGGGCCGCGGACCATCCGGACGAAGCGGTCGAACGGCCCGGTCGCCCGCCTGTTCGCCGGCGACGCGAAGTTGTACGCGACGGCGATCCCGGCGTCCTCGAACGGGTCGTCGTTCGAGGCGAGCGCCCCGAGTTGGATCGAGACCACCTCCTCCGGGGAGTAAGACGGGTCGGGGGTCGGGACCCCGTCGATCGGGTGCCGGTCGCACATCGGAATACCGCGTCTTAGCGCGCGAACGGCTTGAATTCTCGGCTTCGTCGCCGACGCGTCAGGCCGACAACGACGTGAGAATCCCGTTAAGCGTCTCGAGCTCCGAGGGGTCTCTGGCCACCTCGGCCGCGGTCTCGGCGATCGCGGTCCGGTCGACGAACTCCAGTCCGTCGCCGTACACCGCGAGCACGGGCTCGTCTCTGAACTCGCCGATCGGTCGCGCGCGGACGCTCTCGACGGGGACGTAGGGGCCGTCGGGGAGCGTCGCCGCGTCGGCGTGCGTCGTCGGGAGGTCGGCGCGGTGGACGCCGACCAACACGTGCCCCGGGAGGAACGCGAGCGCCGTCCGGTACCCGAAGGGCGGCTGCGAGAGCATCCCGACGAGGAGGTACGTCAGGTCCTCGCAGTCCCCGCCGGCGTCGACGAGCGTCTCCGGAACCGCGCGGACGTAGTCCGGGACCCCCTTCGACGCCGTGTCCGTCACGTAGGGGAGGGAACGGACGAACGAGACCGCGCGCTCGAACCGCGCCGTGTCCGGGAACGCCACCCCGTTGCGATTTTCGAGGGCGTTCGCGGCGTCGATCCGCTCCACGAGCCGGCGGGCGTGGGGATCGGTCCGGGCCGACTCGAGCGCCGAGAGGTACCCGCGCGGGCGGCGGGCGGCGGCCGCGTACGCCGGTCGCGGAACGGAGAGGTCGACGCTCCACCGTCGTCCCCGGCCGTCGGTCCAGTCGTACGTCAACGCGTACCGCCCGCCGACGCGGTTTCTCGCGACGCCGTCGGCCGCGTCGAGCGACCTGGGGGTCGCGGCGCGGCCCGGCGACGGCGTGACGGCCGACGAGTACAGGCGGGAGAGCCCCCCGAGAGCGGAGGCGACCAGCCCGAGCGCGCACTGCGCGACGCCACGCCGGAGCAGTTCGCGCCGTTTCACGGGTGCCTCGCGGCAACCGTCGCTCGGTCGGCCGGCGGTGCGAACGGCGTCTCCGCCACGCTTTCTGGTCGCTGTGACCATCCTCCCAGTCGCCCGCGCTCGGGGAGTCGAACGCGTCGTGGGCAGCACACGCGCGCGGGACGACGAGTCACCGGAACCACCTGGCCTCGATCACGCAGTCGGCGTTCACCGTCAGCCAGGTGGCCATCTTCTCGTCTCCGGAGGCGCCGACGGGGTACACGGTGACCCGATCCGGGCCGGCGGGCCGCGTGTCGGCCCGCGAGGTCAACTCGGTCTGGACTGGGCCCGGTTCGCGCTCCGCTGCGGTCTCGTGCGGCGTCTGGTCGCTGTCGGAGGACACGGGTGGATCGACCGGGACCACTCGGAGCCGCCGCTTGAACCCTTATAATAGGCGACCCGACGCGGCGGGAGTCGACCGGAGCGGTATATAGCGGTGCGAGGCCTCCGGACCCCGCCGCGCGTCCGGCTCCATGGGGCCGGTCCACTCCGGCGCGTCTTCGGCGCTCCGCCGGGCGAGGCCGGCTGGGGACCCCTCCACCGCGCTCGGTTGCGCTCGGGAGCGCTCTAAACCGCTCGAGCGGGAAACGGTACCATAATATATAATATTTGATAAGAATCAATAGCCGGCGGTCGTCAGCGGGGGTATGGGACGTGATCGCTCCCCGAACGTGTTGCTCGTCGTGTTGGACTCGGTCCGCGCGAAGAACTGTTCGCTGTACGGCGCGGCCCGGACCACGACGCCGTTCCTGGAGTCGCTCGCCGAGGAGGCCGTCACGTACGCGCAGGCGAGAGCGCCGTCGAACTGGTCGCTGCCCAGCCACGTGAGCGTCTTCACCGGGCTGGAGGCACACGAGCACCGGCTCACCGTCCACGACCGACTTCGCCCGGGGAACACGGTCTTCGAGTCGCTCGCCGAGGACGGGTACGAGACCGGCCTGTTCACCGAGAACGGATTCCTGAACGGTCACGATTCGGGGATCGAGGAGTGCTTCGGGACGGTGGGAGGAGTCCCGGAGGAGTACGACGACGCGTACGACACCGCCTCGCTCAATCCCGGCCCGGACGGGTTCTACTACGCTGACCGACTGCTCGACTGGACGGCCGAGCGCGACGGAGCGTGGGCCGCGTGTCTGAACCTGATGGACGCTCACCGACCGTTCGAGCCGCGCGCGGCGTACGACGAGTGGGGCGACGAGCGCGCCCGCGACCTACAGGCGGACCTCGACGTCCGCTGGGAGTGGGAGTTCTACGGCTCGACGCACCCGTACTGGCGGCTCGGCGGTCTGGAGTCGCTCTACGACGGCGGGATCCGGCAGGCCGACGCCGTCGCCGAGCGGGTGGTCGAGACCCTGCGACGTCGGGGCGAACTCGACGACACGCTCGTGGTCGTCTGCGGCGACCACGGAGACGGCTTCGGCGAGCCCGGTCACCTCTCGAACGAACCCCACGCCGTCTCGCACATCATCCCGATGCACGAGGAGCTGCTCCACGTCCCGCTTCTCGTCCGTCCCCCGGGCGGCGCCGACGGCGAGGTGTGTCACCGCCCCGCCGCGCTGACCCGGTTCCCGTCCGTGGTGGCGGCCCACGTCGCGGGCGAGCCGCCGGAGGCCGGCTTCGCCGCCGAGCGCGTTCTGTCGCTGAAGCAGCCGGTCACCGCGGACCTGCGCGACCGGTTCGAGGACGCCTGCGAGGACGTGACCCCGTTCACGGCCGCGAGTCACGCCGTGTACACGAACGAGACGGGCAGGGGAGTCCGCAAGCGGTACCACTGGGGCGACGAGGGGCTGGAGGCGTCCGTCTCCGGCCCCGGCGACTTCGCGCCGCGTCGGGAGATCGATCCGGCCACGGTCACGGACGCGTTCGAGGACTCGGAGGCCGACGTTCGGGAGCCGATGGGCGGTCGGCAGGCGACGGAACAGGCGAAAGAACAGCTCGCTGCGCTCGGGTACTACTGACGCGGCGCGGTCGCCGTCGCCCGGCGGCCGGTCGCGGGGGGGTCCGTCGCGACGGACGAAGCCGGCGGCCCGAGCGTCCTCGCCGGCGGACGGTCTGCCCCGGGCGAAGAGCGAAAGCACCACGGGCTCGGCCCCGTGGCCGGATTTTCGAGCCCAGAACGGGGCGTCCGGAACGTCGGTCGCTGGCCACCAATTCGATATAGCGACATGAGATATACGAGTCGCGCTGACGACGAAAATACGTCGTCCTTCGAGCGACGGAAGTTGACTGATTCGGCGGAACTCCGGAATTATTACCCCCGCCGCCCGCGCAGCGATGCTCATGGTTGAGTCCGACTGGGGCGACTGGCTGCCGCGCGCGGTGGCCGACGCCGACCCCGACACCGCTGCGCTGTGGTACCTGGGTTGTAACGGCTTCGCGATCAAGGGGAGCGAGGGGACGGTCCTCTGGATCGACCCCTACGTCGGCACGGGCGACCCGCCGCGGACGGTCCGAATGGTTCCGGTCCCGTTCGACCCCGCCGACGTTGAGGTCGCGGACGCGGTGCTGGCGACTCACGAGCACACGGACCACGTCCACGGCCCCTCGCAGGCGCCGATCCTAGAGAACACCGACGCGGACCTCGTCGCGCCCGACGACTCGCTCGCGGTCGCGCGCGAGGAGGAGCGGTGGACCGAGGAATACGACGTGAGCGAGGCGGCCTTCACCGAGGTCACTGAGGGCGACGAGCTACGCGTCGGCGAGTTCACCGTTCACGTCGTCGAGACGCACGACGCAGACGCCACGCACCCGGTCGGCTACGTGATCGAACACGACGCCGGGACGGTGTTCCACGCCGGCGACAGCAAGCCCTCGCCCTCGTTCGCTAGGCTCTCGGAGCGGTTCGACATCGACCTCGGAATCCTCGCGTTCGGTTCCGAGGGCACGATACCCGACAAGGAGACGGGCGAGCCGGTTCAGACGAAGTGGTACAGCGACGAGAACGAGGTCGCGACGGCGGCGAACGACCTCGGCTTGGACCGCCTGGTGCCGACCCACTGGGACATGTGGAAGGGACTGACGGCCGACCCGACCGCGCTTCACGACCACGTGCGGAGCTACGAGTCGCCGAACCGGCTGGAGATAGTCGAGATCGGCGACCGGATCGACCTGTAAACGGGAGTCGAGCGGCCGATTTGTCGACGTTTCGGTTATCAACCACGAAACGCGGCCCGTGGAATTTAAGCCCTTGCTCCGGGACGTGCGGGTATGAGCGAACGGACGGCGGAGGCGGCCACGACCGTCGACGAGGACGGCATCCGCGTCGAGAAATCCTTCACTGACGACGCGTTCCCCGTGCCCGCGGTGATGTACACCCTCTCTTCGCACCGCGAGGACCCCGTACGGGTGCGTATCGTCGACCGGATCCCGGAGTCGTTTCCGATGGACCGAGTGGGGTTCCACCCGGAGTACGAGAGCGAGAACTGGACGGCGTACAAGGACCACCGCGTGGAGTTCGAACGGGTGATAGACCCGGACGAGACCGTCGAGACGGTGTTCGGGATCCGCGACGAGGACCCCGACCTCGACGGCTTCCTCGGCACGCCGGTGATCGAACACGTCCCCGTCGGCGAGGAGATAGAGGACGTCCTCGGCGCCGGCGACACGGACGCGGTCCGCGAGGTGCTCTCCGGCGACCGCGCGACGCTCCCGGGCATGGCGGAGGACGACGAGCTGCTCCCGGACGACCGGGCCCAGGAGCGTGCCGAGGAGCCCGACTCCGAGGCCGTTTCCGATGCCGAGGAGTCCGACGCGGAGTCGACCGAGCCACCGGAGACAGACGCCGAACCGGAGTCCGCTACCCCCGAACCCCGACCCGTCGAGGCGGAGACGGCCGCCGTGACGGCACACGAGGGAGAGCCCGTCGGCGCAGCGGTGGCAGAGAGCGAGTCTTCCCCGGACGAGGAAGCAGAGACGGCGACCGACGATATGCCCGAGGAAGCGCCCGAGGCGGACGACACGGACGCTGAGGAGCCTCACGAGGACGAGGCGGACGAGGAGAGAGCGGTCGAGGACGACGGCCAGGCGGCGAGGCTACCGGGCGAGGGCGGCCTCGCGGCGGCCCTCGCGGCCGAGATCCGTACCGGCGCGGCCGACGAGGAGGACATCGCGACCATCGAGGAGGCGTTCGAGGCCGACGTGCCGCGCAGCGTCGACGTGCGGATCGCCCGCCTCCAGTCGAGCGTGGCCGACATCGAGGCGTACGCCGACGCGCTCGCGGAGTTCATCGACGGCGAGGGCACGGCGCGGGAGATCCTCGACGGGATCGACGAGCGCGTCGACGCCGTTGAGGCGGAGGTCGACGCCCTCGACGACCGCCTGGACGAGGCTGACGACGAGCGCGAAACGCTCGCCTCGGACGTCTCGCGCGTCGACTCCGAAGTCGACGCCGCCACGGACGCGGTCGACGAGGTGGAGGACCGCGTGGACGCGGTGGCGGACGACGTCGAGACGGTCGAGAGCGACGTTCGGGCGGTTGAGGACGACGTCGCAGCCGTCGACGACAGCGTCGAATCGGTCCGGGACGCCGTCTCGACCGTCGAGACCGACATCGAAGACCTCGCCGCCGACGTGGACCGGGTCGAGGGAGAGGCCGACGCCGTCGCGGAGTCGGTCGACGACCTGGGAGACGACGTGGAAACCCTCTACGAGGAGGTCGACAGGGCGGCCGAGCGCGCCGAGAACGCCGAGGAGACGGCCGAGAGCGCGGAGGACCTCGCCGCCGACGCGACGGAGCGCGTGGACGAGGTCGAGTCCGGGCTCGACCGCTTCGACGAGGAGTTCGACGACCTGTGGGACGACCTCGCGGAGGTGGACTCGCGGCTCACCGACATCGAGGACCGCATCGGCGAGGACCTCGACGACGTGGCGGCCGAGATCGAGGAGATCAACGACCACCTCGACGAGCTCGACGAGTTCCGGACCAGGCTCAACGAGGCCTTCGGCCCGTAAGTCGGCCGCTCTCGACGCTGCGCAGCCGTTTCGGAGGGGAGCAGTCGCGAGCCGCCGTTCCGGTTCAAAAACGCAACCCGTTTCACCCGCCCGTCCGCAGATCGCTCAATGACAGATCCGGTTCCGGTCGCGGTCCCGCGGAAGGGACGCCCGCTCGAAGCGGTGTTAGAGCGGATCGCGGCCGTCGCGGACGGCGACCGCCTCGACCGGCTGGCGGACGGCGTGAGCAACACGCTCCGGTACGAGAAGGCGGTCACGAAGGGCTCCGTCGACGCCGACGCGGGCCCGTACGAGCGGCTCGCCGAGTACTCGGACCCGGCGACCGCCGCCGAGCCCGAGTTCACGCTGCTTCGCGACGACCGAAACGGGAAGCCGCGTCGGATCGTGTTCGACGCCGCGACGGTCGATCTGGGCGACGTGACAGTCAAACTCGTCGGCCGCGAGGAGCCGTTCCGCGCGCTCCGGACCCACGAGTTCGCGCTCGGATTCGACTCCGCGGACCTCGTCTTGGAGGAGGTGGTCGGCATCCGGGAGGGCGGCCTCGGCGACATCGCGGACATCAACGACCGCATCGACCCGGTCGACACCGACGTGCGCGTCGTGTCCGGCCTCGGTGACACCGTGTATCACACGCTGATGGGACGCGAGGACCGACGCGCGCCGAACACGACCTTCGATCGCGGGTACCTCGCCGACTACGAGGGGCCGCTGTGTATCTCGCCGCGGTACGAGCGCCTGGTCACCGCGGTGCTGGGCACCGACGCGCTCGACGGCGTGGAGTTCGTCTATCCCGACGCCGACGAGGAGGAGGAGGCGGCCATCGCTCGGGTCGGCCTCGGCGTCTACCTCACCGTCACCGGCTCGACGGCCCGGGAACACGGCCTCGCCGTCGGCGAGCACCTCTTCCCGAGCGAGACGGTCCTGATGCGTAACGCCGCCGAGACGGACGAATCGGTCTCTCGCGTGCTCGGGGCGTTCGAACGCGAACCGACCGACTCGGAGATACGCGTCTGAGTCCGGGTATCGTATAGCGGCATGAAATATACTCGTCGCGTCTGAACTGGATCCGACCTCGTCGCGCTGGCCTCGGTCCGTGTTTTCGTACCGGCAGTGACAGGAACTCCAGTCGATACGTCTCGGCGGTAACCTCTGTCGACGAAGGTCGTCCAGTTCGTGCCGTGTTCTCGAACAGTCCGACGGAATCGGTTAGCCGACTCCCTGGGAGGACGTGTCTCGGTGACCCTCGCATGGAAGCGATCGGGCCTACTGTATATCTGGAAGTGTAGTACTACAAATCCCAGATAGCAGTACTACAAGGTAAGATATACATCTAATACCGACGAAAACAGAGTGCCACACACCGAGATAAATTCACTTATCCGCAAATCTGGGATAGATTGAAGTTGGGAGCGCGAGAACGCTCGCTCTAAGGATGGCAGGGGATCGACAGTCGGTGAAGACGTACGTGCCGACGGATCAAAAAGAGATCTGGTGCGATCACGCCGACGAGTTGGACATGTCGCTGAGCGAGTTCGTCAGGACGATGGTACAGGCCGGCCGCAAGGGGTTCGCGCCGAGCGATTCGGCGACGGACGAGGAACTCGCTTCCGAGGGCTCCAACCCCGGGGGTCACGACCTCGAAAGGCGCGTCCGCGCGGCTCTCGAATCCGGCCCTCGATCGTGGGACGAACTGGTCCAAGCCGTGGTCGGTGACGTGGAGGACGAACTGGAGGAGACGCTCGACGAGCTCCAGGATCGCAACCGCGTTCGATACAGCGGGCGAGACGGGGGGTACGTGTTGACCGATGAGTAGCACGCGCGCGGCCCCCGATCCCGACGACCCGGTCGGATACTTCCTCGAGGACCTCACCTACCACGGAAAGACGGACCGGACCAGGGCGGCGTACGAGCGCGTCCTCCGGCGGTTCGAGGCGTTCCTCGACGAGAGCGGCCCGGCGTCGGCGACTCACCGCGACTGTATGGCGTTCGTCCACTCGCTTCGGGGCGACGTCGCCGACAGCACGGTCGCGACGTACGCCGCCTACCTCCACCGGTTCTACGGGTACATGACCGAGGTGGGCGCCTTCGAGGGCAATCCGATGACGCTGGTGATGGAGGAGATGGACGAGACCGTCGACAAGGACCCCGCCCGACGCGACGTCTCGATCCCGGCCATGCAGTCGTTCGTGGCCGAGATCCGTCACCCGCTCCACCGGGCGCTCGTGGTGACGCTTTTGAAAACCGGGATGCGGGTCGGCGAGCTGTGTAACCTCGATTTACGGGACTTATCCGTCACGGACCCGGACCTAGAGGCGGCCTACGCGCTCGGCGACCGACCCGCGCTATCCGAGCGTCCGGACTCGGTCTTCGTGACGGCCAACGCGGCCGTCGGCGAGGAGTTGAACGGGGAGGTGCGCACGGCCGCGAACAAGCGGAAGCGGGGGACCGTGATCCCCGTCGACGACGAGCTCCGCCGGGTGCTGAAGGCGTGGCTCGCGGTTCGACCGGACTCGCCGTCGCCCGCGGAACCGCTGTTCGTCGGCACCGCAGAGGGCTGGGGCGAGCGGCTGCGACCGCAGGCGGTCAGACACGTCGTCGAGCGCTACGCCCGCGAGGAAGGATGGTATCGGACCGGCGGCGGCGCGGACGAGAACGTCACGCCCCACTACTTCAGACACTTCTTCACGACGCACCTCCGCGATAGGACCGGCGACCGCGGGGTGGTGAAGTACCTCCGCGGCGACGTGGCCGACGACGTAATCGACACTTACACGCACAACTGGGGCGACCAGGTGCGCGAGGTCTACGAGGCGAACGTCTACCGACTGCTCCCGTAATCGACTCAAATTTGGTCGGGTAGAAAGCGACGAATTCTGTTCCAGGGCGAGTAGATAAATTGTATGTCGCTATATCGAAATTCTGCCCTGTAGATGCGAATAGCCCTGTTCTGCTGAACGGGATTCCCAGTTTTTGGGCGCACCACCACCATCGCGCACCCCGATCTACGCGAAGAATTCCTCAGACTCCGATCACAATCGACAAACGAATCGAATCAACCTGAAGAATGAGCCTTGTGGCTACTGATGGTTCTCACAGAAAGATTGAATGAGGGAAATGAAGGCCGGCTATATTAACCGGCTCAGTCGCCGCCTGACGTACGCGATGAACCGCTGCGCTGTAATCCGAGGCTTCGATCGAAACTCCACATCCAACCCAGCCTGGACAAGGAAGTCAATCATCAACCACGCGTTGTACAGCAGGACTGCGAATCCGAAGTGAAAGTTCCGAACCTCGAACTCCTTAGATGTCGTCCATGAAGCGAACTCCTTGATCTTTTTGAACGCCGTCTCAATTCCACCCCGGCGATTGTACTTCTCCACCTGCCGCTTCGTCTGCCGGCGATCCAGTGCTGTCTCGTCGTCCACGTGTAGATTCGTGTAGAACGGGACTGCAGTCTGATCCTCCTCATCTACAATCTCCTCGTCCTCATCAGGTTCTTCACCGTATCCGTACTGCCGCTCATCAGGGTCACCAGGCAGCCCGACGAGATTCGTTGTTACCCGGCTGTTTGAGACATCACCCTTCACCGCCCCGCGGAACGACCAGTCCTGCTTAGCTGCCAGAATGCCCCGTTTCATGTCTACATTCCGTCGGAGCCACCGTTTCGTTCGATCGTTCCGTGGTGCGGGCATTAGATACCGCAAATTGTTCTCTTCAAACGCACTCACGACATCAGCCGTAGCAAACGCCCGGTCTGCGTAAACGCACCGCGGCGTAACGTAGTCTGAGACGATGTCGAGCAGCTCACGGACAACATCACCGTGTACGAATGACTGCTCTCCCTCTCCGGGATACGCATCATTATCGGTCCGTTCAGCGTTTCCAACCGGGAGCATCCCAGCGACCATGTGGACGCCGTCACCGACGAGCGTTGCCGTAGCGAATTTATGACACCAATCATACTGCTTGTGATCTGGCGTCCCAGATACCCACTTCATACCCTCACGGTCACCGTAGTAAGCAACGTATGTGATATCAATTGCGAGAAACACCGGTTCCGGGAAATCAGCATAGGGCTTAATGCGTGTCAGCGCACGCCCAGCTGCTTCATTCACCATGTCGGTAATTTCCTCAATTGCCAGTTCGTGAATGGCGTTCAGAAGTGTCTCACCACGCATCCCGTCTTCGTAGAATGGATCCTCTGTGGGATGGATATCCTTCTGCTCGGCAAGCCGGTCGCCATTAATCACCGCGCCGTTGTTCGCCGCTTCACCGTTAATCCCCATCACTGTTAGGAGCTCCAGCAAATCCTCCTCGTCATAAATTGCGTTCTCGGGTCTTGGAATGTCCAGCGCTGGGAAGACCACATCTGCCATCTGATCCAGGACTTCCTTCGTCTTCTTCCGCAGCAACCGCTGTTCAGTTCGTTTTGAAGATCCGTCTGTTTCTTCTCGGTTCAACCCGGTGTGCCCGCCGATCGGGCTGCCGCGTTCCGTAGCGATCTTGTCGATATCTTTCGCGGCCCGTTCAATTGTGTCCTGTAATTCCTCGAATCGGTTCCGCCACGCGCGAGCGAACGTATCACCGATTGGAATGTTGCCAAGGGTGAATCCGAAGGCTTCGGCTATGTCTGGGTTATCTTCGAGCCGGCCGGAGAGCCCGGTAACGGATTCATCTTCGGTTTTCGCCCACAGGACCGCGAGAAACATGGGGTTGAAATCCTCTGTTTCTGCATGCCACTCAGGATACGAGTCTTGTCGTTGGTACCGTGATACGTCAACTTCCGCAGCGAGTTCCGGCCATTCTGTCTCAGCCTCAATTACGTTATCAGCCTGCTTAGCAAGTGCGGTGAGCGATCGCTCCAGATCGAGGTCGTCGATACTGGTCCGATCACTCATCGTTCAACCCCCCTGTGATGATAAGGTACGACTGATCTAGGTTGGAACCAAGATTTGAGTGTCGGGTCCATAGCGGAGCCACCAGCAGTACTCCAGTTTGGAGTATGAACATCCGCGTGTGTCTTCCGAATATATCCAGTTAAACAGACGCAGAGTGGCTGCTTTTCCGCATTTCTAATTGACCAGATATTTATTTGAGCATGAATTTGGAACTCAGTCCAATTTGGAGCTAACTATGATTCACTTGTAACAGGGGTTCGTGTGATCATGTAATGGCAGATAATGACGAGTATGAACCTTGCGAGACAATCTGGGAATTCTTGCAGTTGAAAGGGAGCGTGGGGCTGTTGACGTTACTGAATGAGGGTCCGCGGACGTTTTCGGAATTAGAATCGGAAATGGAGATCACCTCAACAACCATCTCCCGGCGACGTATCGACGCAGATGACCTCGGATTACTCACCGTTGAGTTGGAAAGCGGCGACCACGGGACCAAGCACGTCTACACGCTCACAGACATGGGTGAGCGTTTGGCGAAGCAGATGGTTCTCAATGAGGCCGCGAGCAACTACAAGGAGATGCGAAGACATCAGCGGGAACTCGAAGCAAAGACCGAGGAGACCATTGCTTGGGTAAGAGAGAACCCGGGGGAACTGTTACAGTACACCGAAGCACAAGAAGGCCGTGTCAAACCTAATGAACGCACTGGAATACCGTCTGAATTAGAGGAAATACGCTCTGATAAGGAGGATTCTGACGAAGAGACCGATGCCGATGATAGCGGCGGTGAAAACTCCAGTACAGATGATGCGAATGATCAAGAAGAAACGGAAACGAGTGATAACTCACCTGAGCGTGCCCAACCCCCGAGTGATAAGATATCAGGTGATCTCGGAGGATCAAATATGAACAGGACACAGGGAACGTTGGGGAATAATGCTAATGATGAAACGGAGTCCAAGTAAGTTGATTGTGAGTTTGATCCGGTATCTTGGAGTTAGTCTTGGTCGTTCCTGAGTTGTGTGTTGGGTTCCGGACCACTCAGTGTCACTAAGTTATTATTTCGGATACATACAGGGCAGAGTGGCGGGTTTGACGTGTCACCATCCCAGTCAACAGTGTCCCAGGCGTACGTCTTGCTACACCGCGGACACGACCAATCAAACACCCCGTATTCTTCTGCGAGAGCAGGGTAGATCCGCGCAAGTGTAGGTGTGAGACGCGCGTCACGGTCCTTATGTGCCTCTAAATACTCTGTGAGATTCTGCTGGTCATATCCATCGAATAGTGGCAACAGACCTTCGTAGCCAACATTTGAGAACGGCGCGTCCCCCTTCCCACACCGTTCTTTGAATGAACAGTACGAACACTCCCATTCCCGCTCTGGGCTCGCTGGCGGCAATTCACCTGCCTGTTCATACTCTGTTTGCTCAACCATCCACGTCACAACATCGTCCCAGAATTCCGGGTCGAATTTGACGTGGAACACTTCGATGTCTAGCGTCTTCCGGCACCCATACACGATCACCCCCGTTCTGATGACGTGTTCGTACTTGTCGTTGAGTGCGCACAGGTACGCATGGATTTGCGCTCGATGGTGCTCTTTCGGCTCCGAGAGTTGGTCAAGAGAGCTGGTGGTTTTGATTTCCGTGAGGAGGAGTGGGTCTGCTTCCGAAGTCACGATTGCGGGGTCGGTTGACCCACGTACCTGTAGTGTCGTCTCACCAACGGCGATCTCTGTGTCAATCCACAGTGAGTTCGTCACGTACGTTTCAGATGTCGTGATGTCCTGTAGGAACGGGACGATGATTTCCTCCTCGAACTTTGACCCGATCCAGAACAGGCCTTCGGGTGGCGTGCCTTCCCTAGGTGCGTTCTTCCGAGCGTAGCTGGCCTTTCGGTGGCACTGGAGAAGCTTACTCGGTGAATGACGCTCCGGGTCCTCCGGCGGTGAGGGCCCGTTGAAATACGCCTGTCCCTCTAGAATATTGGTCTGGAATTGCTGCTCGGCGTACCACTCAGTGAACTCCTGATCTGAAATCCGATCCAAGACTACCTGCGGGACGCTGAAGTTCGCGTCCCCTGAAACGCGACCATCTTCAGCGGAGGTCTCTGTAGGTGGGTCGTCCATCGCATCATCTACGACCGTCTGAGTACCAATAGGCGGCTGCGTGTCGTTTCCGAATTACTCGTTGAATGGGATGAGTCACCAAGTCGGAATGTATTGGGTCAAGTGGCTCTGGTGAAACCCTCTTCATCAGACAGAGTGTCGCCTGAAACAACCGGTCGCTGATCAGTGCCTATGTGATAGGCGAGAAGAGCCGGGTGTGGCGGGTTATTCCTCCTCCTCGCTCGACCGTAGCTTCAGCGTATACCACGTAAGCGTGCTTACTGCTGAACTAGTGACTAACGGTGTTTCGGACATGGGTAAGTAGGATGTGGCACTAGACACGATAGCCCCGGCAAACAGTGAAGCGGCAGCTTGTCTTTGGGTCTGGTCCAACCCCTCTATTTTGTATGACAAGTACACCCCAAGGGTGATCGCGGCTTCGAGATACAGCGACCAACTCGGTACATTATCTACGCTGGGTGAATTTGAGGCGGGTTCTACATCGATACTCAGGTCCGAAGTAGATGTGGACGGTGTTGTTGTCGGTGGTGACGGGTTCGTCCTTGCGTGAGCGCTGACCGTAGAAGCAGCTATCGCGGTAGTGAAAACTTCGTCCGGGAAATCGGCAAAAGCCATCTCCGCTTGTATGCGGGATAGTTCTTGAAGATGTTCAGCAATCGGGGTGACCTGTGCTCGCTGAATTTCTTGAAGCGTGTGGAGTGGTTCGATGATCTTGGCTATTTGCGCCTGCTGGATCGCCTGAGCAGATTGGAGTGACTTCGCAAATTCAGCTACCTTTGCCTTCTGTATCTCCTGAAAAGGCTGGAGTGCGTCGGCAATTGAGGCCATCTGTCTTTCCCGGATTTTCTGGAACGACTCAGAAAGTGTAGCGAGGTCATCGGCGAACTGCTGTTCTATGTTGATCCCGTCAACATTGAATTCTCCATCAACCTCTGAGTTGCTAGAGGACGACGAGACCTCAGGTGCGTTGTCGTTCGTCTCCTCGTCGCTCATTACAATTCTCTGTCTCGGCTTGTTACACTTATAATATCGGCCACTCTTTTCGAAATCATACTCCTTAGCGGTTGTTCAGTGCGTTCATACACTGATCTGAGTATTTTATGAATCTCCTGTGCTGAACGATCCGTGCGTCTCTTACATTGAGCGACGAGCAAGTCAGAACTACCTGTTTAGACTTGTAAAGCGTACTATAAATTTACGTCTGCCGTACCGGAAGCGAGTCATGTATAGGTAATTACTATCAGCCAAGAGTCACAACACTGTGGTACATGAGTGGAAGAGGTCCTCCAGTACAGCTGATTATCGGACTTGTTGTCGGCAATTTACTGTATCTAATCATTACCGTTGTCCTCTCAATGATTTTGGGCGTGTCTCCAACCGACATTTTCTCTGGCCCACTCTCCGGAGCCGCGAATAGTCTCTTGACGAGTTGGGTGCTTATCGGTGCGTTACTCACGATCGCTGATTTCCTCACCGTGTTCGGGTTCGTCTCAGCGGTACTCCAGTAACAGCTAGATGGGTGCGTGGCTGGTATTGCTACTGTAGGTGAAAACGTCTGCCCGGTAGTGTCCCCAATATGCGAACTGTAGCCTGTCAGACCGTATCACTTCTAATTTCCAACAAAGCTAGTCAAGTCTGTACCCGGTAAATCCGGGATCTCGTGTTGCCTTCTGCGATGATCAGATTATAGTGCTCTAATTTGGAAAGGTAGTTCCGAACCATACGCTTGGTCTTGGGGTCATCAATCCTCTCGCAATACAGGGAGTAGAGTTTTTGTGGCTCTATTTGGCGGTGTTCCGTGATGATTTTGAACAGGACTTGCTGATGTGTAGTGAGACGATCGACAGTCTTCTGTTTGATTTCGGACTTTGCCTCTGGAGTTACAGTCTGAACGATGTCGGATATGATGTTGTCTACAGGGCTTTCGCGGGCTCTTCGCGCCGCTCGGCGCAGAATTCCAATAGCAACCCGGGCGTCACCACCAGCGTTTGCGGCAATTAACTCTAATACAGAGGTATCTATGACGTTGTCTGTGAGCCCCCAACGAACGCGATCACGGAGAATGGCGATGAGTTCATTCTCGTGGTACGGGTCGAAGTGAATCCGTTCACAGTCGGTGAGTCGGCTATTCAATCGTTCATCCACCGCGGTGAATAGCCCTTCTTCGTTGTTGGCGATGAGGACCATCGTGAGATGCGGCATTCGGTAGAGATCGTACAGGAGCGACGGGTCTTCTAACTGGTCTACCTCATCCAGAATGACGACGTAAGGGGTGTCGTCGGCATCGCGTAGTCGCTGTAATAGGACATCTTTCGGGGTTGATTGGCGGTGGATGTCAACCGTTCTGCCGACCCCATCAAGCAGGCGGTAGAGGGTCTTGAAGCGACTATGGTTCTCCCAGCAGTTCACGTACTGGTAATTGAGAGCGACGACAGCTTCGCGGAGCTGCTCAACAAGGAACTTGGCGATACAGGTTTTTCCGACTCCAGACGGGCCGTGTAGCAAAGCAGGATCGGCCCGGTTACCCTTTGTGATGGGGTCAAGGACGCTGGACAGATAGTTCACTTCGGCATCGCGGTGCTGAACCTCCCGTGGGATAAACTCTGGTTGGAGGACGCGCGCATCGGTTATCATGGATGCGTCGACACATCCTTGCGGGGTTATAATTGGAAGGGTGCGATTTCCGAATCTTCCAAATGCTATGTAGTATCTCTATCGTCACCCGGATGACCTTGTGTGGTCTGATCCATATCCGGTGAGTAGTCGGTGTCTGTGTTGCCGATGTTGAATGACTTCCCGTTACGGAGGCTTTCTGCGTACTTGGCAACGTGTGCGTCGTCCAGTGCGTGGTAGTACCCGTCAGCAGTTTTCCCAATCAGATCTTTCTCGTACAGTCGCGTGAGGGCCTTGTAAGCGCTATTGTCCGGGATTTTCGTGTGCTCTCTGACTTCAGCGGGTTTGAACCCGTAGTCTGAATTGGCGTACAGGAAGCACAGCGCTTCTGCTTCGTTCGTCCCCGGTTGGACGTTAACGGGATTTTCCGAGTTGTGGGAGTCAAGTTCGATAGGCATAATCTTGTTATCTATGATTGTCTGTGTTTGTCTGTGTTACAGCAGATATTAATAGTGTGGGTCGTTGTTTCAGACGATATCGGTGCGGTCGGCGGAAATGAGTGTATTGATCTTTCTGCGATTGATAGGAGAACATCAGCATAGGAAGTGACACAATCTGATCGGGTATAGTCAGTATAGAGGACGGATGTAACAGCACTAGACGCCAAACTCCCCACAGTCGAACAGTAGTGTAAACTATATTTTGTCCAATAGGTTGGATTTCTTTTCTGAAAACTCCTCGTCGTCAACGACACCTTGTTCATGGAGTTTTTTCAATTTCTCAAGTTGCTCTAGAGGATCTGGCTCGGAGCTATCTGCTTGGACGGTAGTTGGTTGGTTCGCTTCGGAAATTTTTCCACGAATGAAACGGGTGATCTCGCGGAGTTCGTCTTTTCCAGGCTCGTGCGCCTCAATGTGGTAGGTCTGGCCCGGTGTCTGGAGCGTGAGACGTTTGTTCACCAACCCTGTGTCCATATCGACACTCGTGATGTTTGAATAAGGAACCGACCTCTCGTCGTTACCGAGGAACTGTGGCACTTTTACCGCGACTCGACGATCAGTAACTACTGCCCGGACGTAACCGCTGGTCCCAGACTTGCGGCTACGATCGTCGCCAAACAGTGACCCACCTGCCCCTGAACCTTCTACGTCAACCGTTGACCCCCTTGTCAAGAAGTGGACGACTTCGTCGTTATCCAGGATATCAGCGACCTTCTTCAGTCGCTCAGGAGTCACATACTTTCCGCTAGGTTCGTCACCATCTGGCTGTCTATCGTCTATTGAGAGTACTTCACTGCTATTGTCCCAGAGGGGTCTGAAGTCTGGGATCTCTGTTAATGCTGTCTCCTCATTCGTCTTACCGGCAGAATCAGCTCTACTCCGTATGTATGTAGCAGCATCTTCCAGCTCGTCTTTATGCTGACTGACGTACATATCGTATTCTGACTCGGCCACAACTACAGTCAACTTCGCCTTTGTCAGGCTATTCTTGCTCCGAGCATCTTTTACTGCGGAATATGAGACCGCCATTGCTTCGTCTCCATTAGCAAAAAAGATGATACGCCGATCTGTAATCAGACAAAGCGTCCTGCTTTCATTCGATATGCCACTTCCCACAGCATCTCCATCTTTTTGAATACCTTTGCTTATATTAAAAAAGAAATGCTGTGGTTGCTCGTTTTCTTCTAACACCTCAATTAGCGGCTTTACTGTGAGGTAATCGTTTTCTAAGCGCTTTGTCGTCACCGTGAGAGTATCACTTGTAACACTATCTCCCCGGGCGCTTGCTGCCAACCTATTGGCCGGCCCGTTGTCATTGCTGCTTCCAAATAATCCCATAAGACCCCATCAGACCGTTTCAATTTAAGTTTGATTCCTATTTTATAATTTCGGCTCTGTTGAAATCCTCAGCAGGTGATATGTTCTCGGAGCCGTGCTGAATACAGAGCGCGAGTGTTTCAAACTAAATGGCAGGTGTCGCCTAGTCGCGCAACACCCGGGTGATCCTGAACTCGTTTGAGTAGTTCAGCAGCCGACTAGCTCCAGAACCACCTGAGCTGGCCGAAAGCATTTATCGATCTGAAAACGAATCGATATATGAATCGACGGCCCCTGCTTACCTCCCTCGGCTGCGCCGCGACCACTCCGCTCGCAGGCTGCCTTGCCAACCGGTCTGTGAACCTATCCGACACGCCGCCCCCGAATCGTGTCGTTGAGGGATGGTGGGACGCCGTCAGTAACCGCGACGTCGAGCGATTCCGCGGCCTGTATCATCCCGACTCTCCGGAACGTGACGCATCCTACTGGACCGACGAAGACTGGTGGGAGTCGTTTCCGCCGGACGTTCTAGAGGCAAGCACTATCGAGGAGCGTACCGTCGTGGAGGAGTCCGACACGGAAGCAACTGTACTCGACGTGTTCGCCGACCGTGACGAGGCTGATAACCGTCAACCAGCTGGGCTCATCCACACACTCCGACTCGAAGGCGGCGACTGGCGGTTGTGGACGCACGAATCGCAGGAGTACATCTGTTCCGGTGACGTGCCTGACGAGCGGCCAGCAGACGACCTGCCTGATAATTGCCCCACATCAACGCTTGCGGACTACGACCCGCCCGCCGAACTCTCCTGCGAGGCGGTCGCAACGTTTGTCGTCGAATATCACGAAGCCTATGTACTCACTGAGATGTTTTCACCCACTCACGAAGACGACTCGGTCAGGGGAAGCGTGACTTCCATCAACAGCCACGAGTATGGATACGTAGTTACCGTTGGGTGGAGTGGGGCCGATTACACAGATGTTCCCGAGATAGAAGCTGAACCTACGACCGACCCGCCCGACTTTGATCTACCGTCGGTCGAAACGCTCAACAGCAAACTACTGCGAGAGTTCGCCATAGAAGCCGCCGAGCGGAATGAGAGAGTAGAATCTAGTGGCGCCCCACACTCAGATCTGGATCCAGTGCGCCAGGAGTTCGAGTCGCTCCCAGGCACCGAAGACGGCCGATTTATTAGCGTTGATGTCACTCCCGTCACTCTTCAGTTCGATATCCGCGAGACGGTTGGAGATTATTTATCCATGTCTACTCGCTACTACGTAGACTCACACGTCGTCCGACAAAGCGACGAGCACAGGGCCAGCGATGAGGATACGGACCCAAGACAATTTCCCCTGCTCGAATGTCGCCCGTAGGTGGGTTCTGAAGCCCCTAACGGCTGTAATCACAGGGCTGCCGACAAACCGATCTGGCTCTGTTGAAACCCTTAGCAGCTGATAGTTTATTTACGTCGTGCTGAATAGAGGGCGCGAATGTGGCACGTCGAGGTGACGAAATCAGGATATATCGATTCGCTCAGTACATACGTCGTAGCGAACAGAATGCTGGAAGAGAACCCTTCTATCGTAGACCTATCCGAGAGGAATACAGCTGTCAAGAGACACCTAAGGGTGAGGAACACAATGAGCGAACGATTCCAAACCAGTTGGTGAGGTTCTAGCCACGTATCCGCCAGTGAAACTCGCTCGCAAACCGTCCTCAGAGATATCGGTAAGCTCGTTCGAACCCTTTGGCGTCGGTCAAGCGCCGAATTTCAATGGTCTCTCCCGTTACCCGCTCAATTTGGAGGATGAGGCCCTTGTCGGGCAGTCCGAGCGACGAGCGCCACAGCGGTGTCGGATCGGTCGCCGAAACGGAGCGAACGTCCTCCACAGGAGCGACCCATTGTACCGTGTTAAGATACGTGTCATAAGCAACGATACCATTGTCATAGAGACGATACTCCATGTGGCTCTCCCCGATCCACACGACGAGCGCCGACGCAGGTAGGATGAGGAACACGGGAAGCAGGACGACCATCGCAAGGGCGAGCCAGTAAGCGTGAGTCGAGACCGCGAGTATCACGGAAGGTAGCATGACTGAGATTCCGGTGTAGAGTGCGTAAAGGAAGCCGCCACCGAAAGCATGCTGGCGCACGGCTCGTTTGTCATGGGCGAAGGTCGTGTGTGGCTGTCCACGGGGAGTTGAAATTGGGCGGTCTACCGCGTCGCCCCCCATTACTGGGAGCCACGGTCCGAGACCAGCTTGCCGGCAGTCGAAGAGCACCCACGGTGCGGCTACGGCCGTCGCTGCGACCATCGTCGCGGCAGGGACGGATACCGTCGAGAGGACGGCAACAGCGCCGCCTGAGAGGAGAGCAACCAAGAGGAGGCTGCGGTTACGACGGATCCGCCGTGACGACGCGGTTTCGTAGACTCCTGCCGAAACACGCGCCTGAATGAAGACAAAGTGCTTCGCGGCGATGATGGCAATCCCTGGTATGGCAAGTATACTGAGCGTGCCCGAGGGGGAGAACAACCATACCGGAAACGCTACGATGAGTAGTGGGTAGAGGAGGATACAACTTTCGACGACATACGGAATATTCCGTGGATACACCGGTGGCATTGAATCGAGAACTGGGACCCGACCGCGCTTGTCCACGACCGCATCGTGGAGATCTTCCAAGAGATTGTACGGGTCAGTCGCAGGAGGAGAGCCGGTCTGGGGGCGTCCAGCGGCCAAGCGTTCGTAGAGGATACGGAACATAGTGACGGCTGCGTCTGTAATGAAGAGACACGCCACAGTCAAGGGACTTCCAGAGAGTGCAGCGATAGCGACGACTACGAGATACGAGGCGAAAATGAATGCGAGGGGACAATTTCGGTCCATCAGAGGCCCGATGTTCGCAGAGCGAACATGTTTGAGTATTTATCTAGTGGGGAATATAGTCTCCGGTCCACACCTGTTGTTTCTATCCGGCAGCTTTGTTGAAATCCCATTCTTCAGATAGATTTTCATCTGAAACAGCCGCTCACTGAAGGGTAGTAGTCTATTGGCGCTTTAATAGTACAGATATGAGCATAACCGCCGCACAGAAGATTGTAAAGCCCATTACTCCGACTCCGAAAACATAGAACGGGTTAGTGAAATCGGGGCTGTTGAGGAACAGAAAGAAGCAAAAACTCGAACCCATCAACAGAATCAGTGCAGACTGAAAATTCGGATTATAACAGTCTTTAACTGAATCTCGAACTGCCCCATACATACCAGAACGATAACTTCTATACTGGATAGCGTTTGTGGTCGGTGAACTCCGGTAAGTACGCAATTCTCATCGACCAACTATTTCAGGCGAAAATTTGTCTGAAGAGGGTGATTCAGTATAGCCGTTGAGCCGAATTTGAGCTTTCAATCGAATGGGCTCTGTTGAAACCCTCAGAAGGTGATATATTCTGGCTTGGTTCTTTCAATACAGGGAGCTCATAAATCGCTTAGTACAGATGAAGTATACAGCGAATCAGGACAACCGAGAAGACATTTCACTTCCCAGTCCAATCAGTCTAATATGAAGCGTCGGAACCTTCTCCAGATGAGCGGGTTGAGTCTTAGTCTTGCGATTGCTGGATGCTTTCGAGATGATTCCGATGAGAGTGAGCAGAGAGAAGTGTTCGAGGATCCAAACCCACAATTGTTCGACGGTGAAGGTCCTACGATAATTGAGGAGGTACGTAACGAAGGTGGCTTTTTTGCAGTCGAATACTTACACGACGGCGACGGCGATTTCACTGTCGAACTGCGCTCTGAGGAGGCCTCACACTCACTCGTACTCGTAGATCGAGAGGGCGCTGTCGAAGGTCGGTGGGCAGAAGGGACATATGATGCTGAATACGTCATAGAGGTTACCGCAACCGGTGACTGGCACCTTCGTGTTGAGCAACCACGTCCCAGTCAGGAGGATGTGTTCTCTCTTCCGGCATCGCTATCCGGCGAGTGGCCAGATTACGCAGGTCCATATGAGTTCACTGGACAAACATCAATCAATGCAACGTATTCCGGGGAGGGACGGTTTGTCGCTCGTATTCTCGGCCCTCACGGCAACCCTCGTAAACCCCTCTTCGAAACGGATAGCTCATTTGAAGGAGAAACGACCGAAACCTACGACGGCGCTGGGTGGGTGTATATCGAAGCGTATGATGAGTGGACACTCGAAATCAATCGATAACTTCGCAGGCACGTTCTATCGGCTAATTCAGGATCCGTTTTGAGAAAATAACGCAGTCCCCGTGCTGACTACACTCTCTGTATCTCGCACACCGATCCTATCAGTTCTTAAGGATTTCAACAGAGCCATAATTTCCTCAGTCGATCACTAAGATGGTGTTAAGAGTTAGGTGAACGGCAGACAGGTGACGAACGGACGCGTGAGCTGCGCGCGTAGAATGATATCGAGTTTATGATTAAAACACCGGTTTGGCTCTCAGCTATCGATATCCATTGCAGAACCAAGATTAGCGAATAACCGATTGAACGGCTCTAGTTGATCTTCATCGACGTCGCTCCGATTGAGTCTTGAAGCGATTCTTTCGGCAATCTGCCGCTTACGGATCTCGATTTCCCCACGAGAATTCTCAAGATAATCAGAAAGATCCGAATTCTCAAGATACTCCACTAGTACCTCATCGAGTCGGGACCCATCGTATTCTATACCGCTAATTTCCCATCGAAGCCCATCCACTTCTTCAACCTGAGCAGGCTCAAAGTCTTCATCCAGCTCTGATGTGAATTCTTCGTATTCAGCGTTGAATTCGGAAACATATAGCTCTGGGTCGAACATGTCCTCAGTTACGACATCTTGGCTATTCGAGGGTTTTTCCAGCAGAACGACTCGATCTGAGTCGATATCTGGATTGTGTGTCTCGATTCTATCTAAAGCATCACGCCCCTCTTGATCACTATCTAGCATTATTGCGTAATCGATTCCTTCACTATCAAGCCAGCTTGCTTGACCTATGACATTACTAGCTCCTCGTACTGGCATAACGGACAGTTCCTGCCATCCAAATAGATCTCTGTCCAATTCCTGCTCGAAATAGTTAGCAACGGCCGCTACTATGTAATATTCTGTGGGGCCCTCGACGAGTAACTGACGCCGTGAAATGAATGGCGAAGAACCGAGATCAACACCCAATGCGTTCCGCAGTGGTTCAAGCGTATGGCTATCAGACTGGAAGATATCTTCCCGAATTTTTGTCCCACCTCCTGGAGTGTCCTCAACTGCGCGGATACGCGAAGGATATCGTTTGTCTATCAAGTAGGGTGAATGTGAGGAGAACACTACTTGCTCATTCATACCAATTTCATTCACGGATTCTAGCCAGTCCCGTTTCCCTTCTGGATGAAGATAGACACCAGGATCATCCAAAAGCAAAACCTTACTCTCAAGACCCGAGCTGCTGGATTCTGCTAAGAGGTTAATATAGAAAGAGAGGAACCACTGGAACCCTGCACTGCGTTGCGAAGGATAGGTTAGGGGTCGTTCATCGGTTGCAGAGTCTGGATTGAGTTGATCTTGAATGAGAAGATCAATCTTTTCTTCAGATGAGTTCCAGTTTATATTTATATTGAGACTCTTTTGCGACCACGAATTGTTAATTTGGTCCTCAATCCTGTTTTCAGCTTGCTCAACCGCGTTATACCGGGACAAGGAGGATTCCTCAAAGGTGTCTACCGAGAGTCCACCGAGGTCGAGTAGATTACTAAATGTGGGTCGTTCTCCATTTTCGAGCTGTTCGATTGTCGCACTATCAGAAAGATGGCTATAGCTATCGTAGTAGAGTATATTTGGCGTTGGCAATTCTACCTCCTCCGCATCAACAGGGCCGTCAATTTCTGCCTCGTAACTATTATCGAAGTATTTTGTTCTCGTGATCGTAAGGGGCGTTTCTATGGTATCTGTGAGGGCTGGATAGAATTCGTCTACTAGAAGCCTCTCAAGCTCAAAACGGAGAGTGATAATCGGGATCTTACTATCCCTCTCTGATGTATTCGCAGAGGTCGATAGATCGCGTTCTGAGTAGTGATAGTCCGGTGAGAATGAGCTAATGGCCTCTAATGTGGAGGTCTTTCCACTTTCATTCTTACCGATTAACGTGGTTACATTCTCTAATTCGATATACCCGGTGTCTCTAATATTTCGAAAGTTCTGTATTCGAATCTCTGAGATTCGAATTGCCGGCCCACGACTTATTGACTGCGTAGTTTTGTTGGCTTCTATATCCTGTTCGCTACTTTCACCAGCGTCTTCTTTTTCACTTTGAGACGTGTCCTGGTCTAGACTCTGATCTGTTTTTGTATCCTCACTTTGATTGGAGGTAGGGCTCTGGCTGTCTTTACGCTCAGATATCGTATCATCAGTAACCAGGTCTCGAAGCGATTGTAGTTCTTCAGTACTAGATTCTATCCGTGTTGGGTTACTTCCTCTCCCGACTCTATATTCGCCAAACCCTGCTGCTTCGACCGTTTGTAGCAGTGTATTAATCGCAGTCCGAACTGTGTCTTGTGTGTTATCTGTAAATCCGAATGTTGTTCGCAGCTCTTTTTCTATAGTGGGTGACTCAAGAGCATCTACGTCTTTATCAAGCGATTCAAACGAAGCTCTGAGAATATGTCTATATGAATTATATTCTCTGATTGCGGTTCGGAACCACCTTTCTCTTTGTGAGTCATCCGAACAGAAGGATAGCTCGAACCCGGAATCGGTTAACTGGTGACTTTCGTCCTCTTTAACAAATCCAAGAGCAGCCCCATACTGTGTGAGGCCCTGAACCTTCCGCTTGGAAAATTCAACTTCCTCGGTTATTTCCTCCGTAGAGTAGGTACCACCTCCAGATAGAACATTGATTATTGTAACTAGGTCTTCAGGTGAACCACGGGTTGGCGGGAATTCAATTTCAGGGCTCTCATCCGCGGGGAAGTCGCCTGATAAGTCCTGTTGAGCAGGTTCGTTCTTAGAGTCGGCTTTCGAATCCTTTTCTAATTGGTCAGTACCAGATTGCTCTGCAATAACCGAAGATCGTCTAATTAGCCCTTCGTCAGAAGTTTCGAGAAATCCAAAATTTTCAAATATTCCGATAGCTGTGGAAATGCTAGGTATATTCTCTTTATCAATATCCAGTTGACCTGCCGCTTTTTTCGATAGATCTTCCCGGGTAAAATCACCAGTACCGACCAGAAACATCACTTCAGAGAATAGGCTGTATTTTTGTAGAGACTCTTCTATCCGTTCCTGAGCAGATTTCTTTGATTTTCCTACTTTTCTAAAATAGTTGAGGACAGGCTTGGATGGTACGTATACTCCCGCCTTCTCTGCTTCAATCAGTTCGACATCGCTGAAGAACTTCAAGCAGCTGGAGGTTGTTGTCCCACTCTGATTGATTGCTGCTTTTTTATAGTGAACTGGTTCTTTTTCCTCAGCATATCGCGTTACCAGATCTTCGAGAGCAGCCAAGTATGCCTCTGAACTAAATCTATCTAATGGAAGGGGTATCTCGCTCATCTTAATTATCTGGTAACAACCTGGGTACAAAAGATTACCAGGTGCTATGGGTTGATTTGATTTAACTTTAATTTGGAGTAAGCTCCATTTCCAAGCAAATCACATAGCAGTCATACTGACTCAATTCAAAATGATGCTTTCCAGCATCACAGCAGCTCGGCTACAATCGAACCGACGATCACCTGTTCAATCACGTCTTCGACCGAGGTTAATGGTAGATACTCAGTGAGAAAGTAAGCCATCGTGGCTTCCAGAATACTCCTACTGGTGAACAGGTGCGTGAAGCCCGAGACGACGGAGAATATACGTCCCTGAAGATGTACATAGAGATGAATCGATGATGGTTAGCGGTGTCTTGACGATGTACTCTACCAGTCCCCGTCCCGAATCCAGAAGTTTCGACATTGAGTTTCACCTACTGTATCAGACCGTTTGGATTCTCGGAACATAATCCATCGAAGATTTGTTACTTGTCAACGGCTGATTCACCACAGATCGCCCAGTAACGAATCCCGTTCAGCAATCTTGGCATCCGCAACTACAGTCTGCCTCGATTCGCTCACGTCCGATCGACCGATCGCGGCAGTTAGGCAGGCGACCCCGTCGGAACGTGAACGGTAGCGGCGCCAGCAGCAGCTCGCGTTACCCTGCTGTACCGGTGTACTCCGACACCGTGTCACTCATGTGGCGCGAAGACGGTGAGGGAGGGACGATGGCGCTCCTCAGAGTGACCGCCCTCACCGGCCTCTCGGTTATCGTCGGGTCGGCGGTCACAGCCCTCCTCTGTGTCGGGCCTCGACAGCTGTCCCGCGCGACGAACGACCTCGGCCACCGCGCTCGCGACGTCGCGCCGTACCTCGCAGCGGCGCTGGGGTTACTGGCGGTCAAACAGCTCACCCAGGGGTACCGGATCCGGATCTCTCGCGCGCTCGACTGGCACATTACGGACGAGCTGTACGCTATCGAAGGAGAGTTCGTCACCGCGCTCCAGCGTGCGACGCCGGACGCGACGCTCGAACTCTTCTCGGCGGCGTACATGCTCGGGTTCGCTGTCCTCCTCGTCGCCGGACCGGCGGTCTACTTCCTCGCCCGGGAGGGCGGGCAGCGACACCTGAAGGAACTGCTCGTCGCCTACATGGTGAACTACGCGGTCGGGACGCTCTGTTACACGCTGTTCGTCGGGTACGGACCGCGCAAGTACCTTGACTCGGTCGACGGACTGCTGTATCAGTTCTACCCCGAGACGCAGGAGCTGACGGCCGCGGTCGCGTCGAACACGAACGTCTTCCCCTCCCCCCACGCCTCGCTCTCCGTGGCGGTGGCCGCCGTCGCGTGGCGCTCTCGGCGGCGGTTCCCGCGATGGACGTGGATCGCCGGCGCCCTCGCCGCGACCGTCGTCTACTCGACGATGTACCTCGGGATCCACTGGGCGACCGACGTCCTCGCCGGCGCTGTCCTCGGCGCGGGTTCGGCGGCCGTCGGGGCGCGGATCGTGACCCGCGCTGAACGCCGGGCGCCCGGCGAAGGTCCCGATCGACTCGACGGGCCGACGTCCGAGCCGGAGCCGACGCCTGGCGACGACTGATCGAGCCGGGGGCCGGAGCCCGTCGACCGAGCGGGGCGACGGACGCGTCCCGAGAGCCGCGGCTCGTGAGACGTGACGAGCGGGCTCGGGCCGGCGGGATCGGGGTCGGCAGTCCGCTACTCCTCGTCGAGGAGGCTCTCGACGAGTTCCTCGGGGTCGAACAGCGTGATGTCGCCGTACCCCTGTCCGGTGCCTAAGAAGAGGATGGGCTTGCCCGTGACGTACGCGACCGAGATGGCGGCGCCGCCCGAGGAGTCGGCGTCGGCCTTCGTCAGGATGGCGCCGTCGATCGCCGCGGCGTCGTCGAACTCCTTCGCGCGGTTCACCGCGTCCTGCCCCGCGACCGCCTCGTCGACGAACAGCGTCATGTCAGGGTCGACGACGCGGTCTATCTTCTCCAGTTGGGCCATCAGGTCGTCGCTCGTGTGGAGCCGGCCCGCCGTGTCGCCGAGCACGACGTTGACGCCGTTCGCCTCGGCGTACTCGACGCCGTCGTAGATGACGGCCGCCGGGTCGCCGCCCTGGTCGTGGCTGATCAGGTCGCGGTCGAGCCGGTCGGCGTGTTCGCGGATCTGCTCGTTCGCGCCCGCGCGGTAGGTGTCGCCGTTCGCGAGGACGGACGAGTAGCCGCGGTCGGCGAGCCACTCGGAGAGCTTCGCGATGCTCGTCGTCTTGCCCACGCCGTTGACGCCGGTGAAGACGATGGTGACCGGCTTGTCGGCCTCGGCGATGCGCTGCTCGAAGTCGAACTGGCCGACGGCGATGACGTCGAGCAGGGCGTCGTGAAGCGCCTCCTCGACGAGCTCGCCGGTCGTCTCGACCTGCTTGCGCGACTCGCCGAGCATGCTCTCGCGGACGCTGTCGAGGATCTGTTCGGCGACGCTCATCTCCACGTCACTCTCGAGCAGGGCCATCTCGAGGTTCCACAGCGGCTCCTCTAAGTCCTCCTCCTCGATGATGATCCGGCCCGTCGCGAACGCCTTCGCGCGCTGGAAAGTGCTCGGCTCGTCGTCCGACGCCGAGTCGTCGTCGGTCTCGCTCTCGTCCGCTTCGGACGCGTCACCGACGGCCGCCGGTCGGGCCTCCTCCGCGTCGGCGTCGCTCTCGGCGGTCGCCGCCTCGTCGTCGGGAGGCGCCTCCTCGGTCTCGGTCGACTCCTCGACGTCCTCGCGGAAGCCGGAGAGCTTGTCTTTCAGTCCGTCGAACACGGTCGGATCCCCGTCTTACTCCCCGTCGTCTTCCTGCGCCTGCTGCATCTGCTGCATCTGCTGTTGCTGCATCTGCTGTTGCATCTGCTGGGCCTGCTGTTCGAGCTCGTCGCTCTCGGACTCCAGCTCCGCGACCTCGTCTTCGGTCTCGTCGATGCGGTCGTCGAGCGCCTCCTGCTTGCTCCGGAGGACGTCGATGGCGTCGTCCTGCTCCTGCTCCGCGGAGTAGTTGCCGCCGAGTGAGACGATGACCTCGTCGATGTCTTGGACCTCGGCGCGGAGGTAGGCGCCGCCGCCGAGCGGGACCTGGACCGTCGAGCCCGTGTCGAGCGTCTCGATGGCCTCGATCGCGTCGTCGATGTCCGCCTTCTCCTCGCGGTAGTCGGCGATCTCGGCCTCGAGCGCCTCTATCTCCTCGTCGAGCGCCTGGATCTCCTGCGAGAGCTGCTGAAGCTGCTGTTGTCCGCCGCCCATCATGCCTCGGACACCTCCTCGATCTCGATCTGGGTGCGCTTGCGGTTGTGCTGGCTCCCGACCGTGGTGTAGATGCGCTCGCGGGCGAGGTCCTCGTTCTCCGCTTCGACGTCCTTCGTGAACGGCTGGTCGCCGTCTCGGCTCTGGAACCGTCCACTCACCGTGTAGGTACTCATGTTCCTCGATCCGGCAGGGACAGGGAAGTATCTTCCTAAAAAGGGACAGGCGACCACGCCGGCGCGAATGGGGCGGAGCGGCCGTGAAAGCCGGGACTCACCCCGTGAGATCCGCGAGCCGGAACCGAACGGCGGCGAGCGCGACGAGGGCGGTCGTTGCCGCGAGCAGGACCGCGGCGCCCGTCGGGTCGTACTCGCCTAAGACGAGGACGGCAGAGGGGTCGTAGTGGGCCGTCGGGCTGACGTTTCCGATCTCGGCGTAGTCGGTGCTCGCGACGACGGACTCGAACATGAACAGCGCGAACAGCGCGCCGAGCGCGATCCGCTGGGCGATCCCCGGCCGCGACGCGAGCGTCGACACAGCGATGCCGAGCGCGACGCAGGTCAGGTGGTACGGGACCGCGAGCGCGTGGACCGCGGCGAGCCGTTCGACCGCGATGGTCTCCCCGACGGCGAGGACGCCGACGTACGCGACGACCGGGAGGACGACGTTGAGGAGCGCGACGAGCGGGATCAGACCGAGGAACCGCCCGATCACCACGTCGCGGCGGGCGACCGGCGCGGAGAGCGTGAGGTCCATCCGGCCGGAGGCGACGTCGCCGGCGATGGTCCCCCCGGCGAGGTACGCGAGGTAGAGGCCGACGAGAAGCAGCCACGCGAACTGATAGAACTCCACCGCGAGGAACCCCTCGATGGATGAGAAGGCGATGATCCCGAACGCCTCCCGGAACGCCGGCGGCAGCGCCTCGACGTACGCGTCGAGGTCGATGCCGGCGGTCGACAGCGACGGGTAGAAGGCCAGAAAGAGCAGCAGGAACGCTGAGAGGAGACCCGTCACGACGAGCGACCCGCGGGCGCGGCCGGCGGCGTCGTACCGCGCGATCGCGAGCCACGGTGCGGGGCGATCGCTCATCGGGCGTCACCTGCCGGCTCCGCGGCAGTGTCGCTCCGCGCGTCGTCGCCCGGCGCCCCGCCCGCTCCCCCGTTCCCGGTCGGGCCCGGCACGTCGCCGTCGTAGAAGGTCATGAACGCCTCTTCGAGCGGCGCGTCGACCACGTCGAGGTCCTGGACGGTGTACCTTGACAGCAGGTCGATCAGCGCGTCGTACTCGCCGGTCCACGTGAACGAGACGGTCTCGCCGACGCGGAGGTTCATAATCCCGCGGACCTCGAAGTCGCTCCTGTCGACGTCTTCGGCGATGCGGACGCGGACCTGCTTGCCTCCCCGAGAGCGGAGGTCCGAGACGGACTCGACCGCCACGAGGTGGCCCTGCCGGAGGACGCCGACGCGGTCGCAGAGCGCGGCCACCTCGCCGAGGACGTGCGAGGAGAGGAGGACGCTCGCCCCGTCGTCGACGCGCTCGCGAACGAGGGCGGCGAACTCCTCCTGGAGGAGCGGGTCGAGCCCGGAGGTCGGCTCGTCGAGCAGCAGCAGGTCCGGGTCGTGCATGAACGCGGCCACCAGCGCCACCTTCTGCCGGTTCCCCCGAGAGAGGTCCCCGATCCGGCGCGACTCGTCGAGGCCGAACCGCTCGGCGAGGTCCTCGCGGCTCGACTCGCCGCGGAGCGCCGCCTGATGGTCGAGGAACGCCGCCGCGGTGCGGTCGCGGTCGAGCCCCGGGTCGCCCGGGAGGAACCCGATGCGCTCGCGGGCGCGGCGCGAATCGACCGGGTCGGTCGCGTCGTGACCGAGCAGCGTGGCGCCGCCGCTCGTCGGCGAGAGGAACCCCAGCATGGTGCGGATCGCGGTCGTCTTCCCCGCCCCGTTCGGGCCGAGGAAACCGAACACCTCGCCGTCCTCGACGGCGAAAGACACGTCTTCGATCCCTCGGACGTCGCCGTAGTACTTGGAGAGGTTGCGGCACTCGATAGCGGGCATACCGACCGCAACACGGCTGCGGCTCTTAAATGTAAGAGTGCGATCGGAACGAAGGAGAACGGAGCGCGGGACGGCTCAGTCGATGAAGGCGAGAGTCTCTTCGATGCGGCCCAGCTCGGGGCCGGTGGTGTCCTCGCCGACGACGTACCCCTCGTCGGTGGCGACGAGGCCGGAGCCGACGAGCGGGGCGCCGTAGTTGACGGTGCCGAGGTCGGCGCGGACGTCGAGCGCCTCCTCGACCGCCTGAAGCTCCGACTCGGTCGACTGGGGGTGGCAGAGCACGCCCGTGTTGTTGGCGACCGCCGCGGTCCCGACCGTGCGCACGTCGCCGAGGTCGCCCCGCGTCACCGGCACGTCGAGGGCGTCGGCGACCGTCCGGACCGCCTCGCGCGAGAGGTCCGGGTGGACGTACGCGCCCGAGTCGTTCGCGAGGACGACGTTCCCGGCGGCGTTGATTTCTCCCGGAAGCTCTCGCACCGGGACGCCCGCGGCGTCGGCGATCCGGTCCTTCTCGCGCTCGGTCGCCCGCGCGGAGACGAGGACGCCGTTCTCGTTGCCCGTCGCGAGCGCGCCGACCGTGTTCGACCCGCCGACCGTCGTCGGCAGCGGCTCGGCGCCGAGCTCCGCCGCGAGGTCCTCGGCGAGCCCCTCGTCGACGTCCGGCCGGACCAGCAGGAGGTCGTCGACGGCGCGGGCGAATACGCCCACGTACGACGAGCCGGTGAAGGTCGCCCGTAACACGTTACTCCGCGTGTTCGGCCTCGACGACCGGCTCGCCGTCCTCGACGAACCGAGCCGCGCGGACCCGCACCGAGCTGGGCGGGTTCTGTCGTCCGTTCGCCCAGACGGCCTCGTTGACGGAGCCGTCGATGATCACGTCGCCCTCGTCGACGGAGAAGTGCTTCGCGAGGTGCTGCCGCGTGATCTTCATGGCGTAGTCGGCGCGCTGCTGGACGGGCTTGTCTTTGGCGTCGCGGAGCGGCACGGTGACGACGCGCTCCTCGAAGTCGTTCGTCGACATTTACTCGTCCAGGTCGTTCCGGCGCCAGTTGCGCCGCTTGGGGTTTCGCGTCACGTTCATGTCAGTCTTCATCATGACCCACGCGGGGACGCGGGTGTTCTGGCGCTCCGCCTTCGCCAGACGCTTCTTTTGAGCCTTCGACTTGTCTCCCATAGTGGCGCTCACTTTCCGCGGAACGCATAAAACCCCTTCCATACGGGGCCGCGCGGGGCCCGCGGGAGCCGGACCGAGGCCGGCGTCGCGACCGCTACCGTTCCCGCTCGGCGATGCCCATGTAGATCCGGTAACAGCGGTCGAGGGCGTCGAGGCTCGCGCTCTCGGTGTCGGTGTGGGCCTCGCCGGGCTCGGAGGCGCCGCAGACTAAGCACTCGGTGCCGGCCTCCGCGAGCCACCCCGCGTCGGTCGCGTGCGGCTTGGTGACGTGTTCGGGCGCGTCGAGGCCGAGGTCGTCGTGGACCGCGCGGGCGACCTCGAGCGCGGCGTCCGCGAACGCGGCGTCGCCGCAGGCCATCGGCGGGAGGTCCTGGTCGACGACGAGTTCGACGCCCGGCGTCGCGTCCGCCACGCCGGCGAGGTCGGCGCGGCCGCCCGGCACGGTGCGCTCGTCGACCGTCGCCTCGCAGCGCTCCGGGATCACGTTCCACGTCTCGCCGCCGTCGACGACGGTGACCGCGAGCGACCCCGACACGTCGTTCCCGAGGACCGTCGCCCGCGGGGCGTCGAGGTCGCGGACCGCATCGATCGCGTCGCAGGCGCGGTAGATGGCGTTCTCGCCGGCCTCGGGCTCCGAGGCGTGCGCGGCCTCGCCGCGCGCGACGAGCCGCGAGCCCCGGCGCCCGCGGTGCGCGACGACCACGTCCGTGACCCCGGGCTTCGAGTAGTTCGTCGACCCCTCCGCGACGACCGCTCGGTCCGGCGCGAACCCGGCGTCGATGGCGTGTCTCGCGCCCTCGCCGCCGACCTCCTCGCCGACGAACGAGGCGAAGATCAGCTCCCGGTCGGCCGGCGGCGTCGCGTCCCGGAAGGCGCACATGGCGGCCGCGACCGATCCTTTCATGTCTGCGGTCCCGCGGCCGTAGATCCGGCCGTCGCGGCGCTCGACGACGTAGTCGCCGTCGAGTCCGTCGCCGGTCGTCTGCTCGGGGGCGGGCGGGACCACGTCGTGGTGGCCGACCAGCGCGAGCGAGTCGGCGTCCTGGCCGTCGGTCGCGCCCCGGTACGCGAGGACGTTGCCCGTCCCGTCGCGCTCGACAGTCGCGTCCGTCTCCGCGCGCAGCCACTCCTCGATGGCGTCGCCCGCGGCCGTTTCGTCCTCGTGAGAGGGGATCGAGACGAGCCGCTCGGTCAGGTCCGCGAGTTCGTCCATGCCACCAGTGGCGGTCGTCGCCGCTTAAGAGCGTCCCTCGCGGGCGCTCCGGGCGACCGGCCGCCGCGTCGCGGCCTCACGTCGTGAACAGCTCGGTGTCGTCGGGCACCGCGAACAGCCCGAGCCGCACCGCGGCGTCGAGCCAGCCGTAACCGTACGAGTACGACGCGAGCGCGTTCACCGGGTCGCCGTCGTCGCGGAAGTGGCGCCCGTCGTCGAGGTACGACTCGGCCATCTCGGTCACGTCGGCCGCGGCCTCGCCCAGGGGCGTGTCGGCCGGGGGGCGGGGTTCCGCGACCGCCAACGCGTCCGCGAGCATCCGCTCGTAGCGGTCCGTCTTCTCCTCCAAGTCGGCGGCCATACGCGGTGGTTCCCGCGAGCGAATAAAAAGGGCGGCGGGGTGGCGAGATTTATGTTCGACGCGAACCGGTACCGATACGATGCCCTCCGACGGATCACCGAGGTCCGACCGCGGCCCGTCGCGCCCGCTCGCCCCCACGGGTCGCGGGGCGCTGGCGCTCGTCGTCGCGACGAACCTCCTCCCGCTCGCCGGCGTGGTCGCGTTCGGCTGGCGCGTCGGCGAGCTGCTCGCGGTGTACTGGATCGAGGTGGCCGTTCTCGTCCTCGCTCACGCCGCCGCCGCGATGTTCGCCGAGCGACCGATCGTGTTGGCGGACCGCTCGTTCTACATCACCGGCTACGACGAGGACGCCGAGCGCGCCGAGGTGTGGGAGCGCGAGCCGGAGCCGACCCGCCTCGTCCCGTGGCTCCCGCCGATCTACCGGCGGAACTTCCGCGTCGTCCGCCGCTCGCTCGGGGTGTTCGTCTTCCTCCTGTTCCCGCTCGTGCCGGTCGGCTGGGACGCGCTCTCGTATTTCACGCCCACGGTCGCGCTGGCGACGCTCGGCGTCTGCGGCGCGCAGGTCGCGGAGGTACGCCGGGAGTTCTTCGCCCAGCGCGCCTACGAGGATCAGTCGCCGTACATGGTCGTCGAGGCCGCCCAGCGCGTCGTCTTCTTCTACTTCGTCATCGGCACGCTGACCGTCGTCCCCGTCACCGCCGTGATCTTCGCGATCGAGGCGGCGCTCGCTCCCGGACTGCTCGACCGCGTCGGCGACGCGTTCGGCGTCGGGGCCGTCCTCCTCCCGTACCTCCTCCCGATCACGCTCGCCAAGGCGGTCGTCGAGTGGGGGCGGCGGCGGGCGTTCCGCGAGGACGACCCCGACGGCGTCGCGACGTGGTTCACCGGCGAGGACCCGCGCCGCGAGTGGAAGAAGGAGGAGGAGTCCGCCGGCGAGGGGTGATTTGCGGATCGGGAGCGCCGAAAGCGCAACGCCGATACGCTCGGCCGCGAAAGGAGGGGGCATGTACGAGGCCGTTCACGCCGCCCCCGACGGGGAGGCGACCGCCGCCCGCCAGGCGGCGACCGCCGCGCGACACGGCTACGACGGGATCGTCGTGCGGTCGCGCGACGCGCTGGACCCGGCCGACGACGGCTCCGCCGCGGCCGGCGACGCGAGGGGCTCGGTCGGAACGGGCCGCGCCGAGCGCCCGGTCCGCGACCCGACCGCCATCGGGGATGAGTACGGGATCGACGTGGTCGACGCGGTCGAGATCGACGCCGACAGTCCGACGAGCGCCTCCGGCGCGGTCGGGAACTACCGCTCCGACCGGACCGTCGTCTGCGTCGTCGGCGGGGACGACGCCCTGAACCGGTTCGCGGTCGAGCAGGCCCGCGTCGACGTCCTCGTCCGGCCGATGGCGGCCGGCGGCGACTTCAACCACGTCCTCGCGAAGGCGGCGCGCGACAACGGCGTCCGCGTCGAGTTCGACTTCGGGCCGGCACTCCGCGAGACCGGCGGGAAGCGGGTCCGGGCGCTCGCGGACCTCCGGAAGCTCCGCGAGATCGTCGACCACTACGACGCGCCGTACGTCGTGAGCGCGAACGCCCGCTCGCACCTCGAACTGCGGGCGCCCCGAGAGCTGGTCGCGGTCGGCGAGGCGGTCGGGTTCGACGCCGAGGCCGTCCGCGAGGGGCTCCGGGCGTGGGGCGAGCTGGTCGACCGCAACCGCGAGCGCCGCTCCGAGGGCTTCATAGAGCCGGGGGTCCGACGTGGCAGGTATGAAGAAGACGGTCGCTGAACACGCGGAGCGGTTCTCCGAGAAGGCCGCGGAGTACGACGACTCGAAGAGCGAGGAGTACCACGCCTGCGCGAGCCTCGTGATCGACCACGCGGCGCCCGGTCCGGACGACGTGGTCCTCGACCTCGGCGCCGGCACCGGCGCCATCGCGCTCGCGGTCGCCGAGGACGCCGAGCGCGTCCTCGCGCGCGACATCAGCGAGGGGATGATGGACGAGGGGCGCCGGAAGGCCGACGAGCGCGGGCTCGACAACGTCGAGTTCGCGTACGGCGAGTTCCGCGGGCCCGAGGTCGACCCGGACCGGGGGGTCGACGTCGTCACCTCGAACTTCGCGCTCCACCACCTCGCGGACGACGAGAAGCGCGAGGCGATCCGGGTGATGGCCGAGACGGGCGCGCGCCGGATCGTCCTCGGCGACGTGGCGTTCTTCGAGGCGCCCGACCCCGACGAGCCGTTCTACAGCCCCGAGGTCGACGACCCCGCGACCGTCGGCACGCTCGTCGAGGCGTTCACGGCCGAGGGGTTCGCGGTGACCGCGGTCGAGCGCGTCCACGACCAGGTGGCGGTGATCGTCGCCGAGCGGATCCGGGAGCTCCCGGCGTGAGGGGCCCGTCGTGAAGCACCTCCCGAAACACCTGCGGCCGCGGTGGCGGTACGTCGCGGTCGGCATCGAGTCGTGGGCGGACGCCGAGGTCGGTCGGCGGGCGTTCCAGCGCGCGCTGTGGTACAGCGCCGGCAACCTCCTCGGCGACGCCGGCAGCGCCGACGCCGACCTCACGCTGCTGTCGTTCGACCACGCGGACGGCAGCGGCGAGGCCGTCGTCCGCGTCAGGCACGGCCACGTCGACGACGCGCGCGCCGCGATAGCCTGCGTGAGCGAGGTCGACGGCGAGCCGGTCGGGATCCTCGTCAGGGGGATTTCGGGGACGGTGCGTGCCTGTGAAGAAAGATATATGGGTCGCGCGACCGCCAGTTCGACACAGCGAGACGTCGCGTTCGAGGGCGCCGAGCGGACCGCGACCGTACGCGGAGACGCGTGCGACGTGCGGACCGAGTCGGGCCGCGTCGGCGCGACGACGTTCGACACCGAGTGATATCATGCAGGGCCAATCCCAACAGCAGGCGTACGACCGCGGCATCACAATCTTCTCTCCGGACGGCCGACTCTACCAGGTCGAGTACGCCCGGGAGGCGGTGAAGCGAGGGACGGCGAGCGTCGGCGTCCGCGCCGAGGACGGCGTCGTCCTCGCGGCCGACAAGCGCGCCCGCTCCCCCCTCATGGAGCCGGAGAGCATCGAGAAGCTCCACAAGGCCGACGACCACGTCGGCGTCGCGAGCGCCGGTCACGTCGCCGACGCGCGCCAGCTCATCGACTTCGCCCGGCGGCAGGCGCAGATCAACCAGCTCCGCTACGGCGAGCCCGTCGGCATCGAGACGCTGACGAAGAACATCACCGACCACATCCAGCAGTACACGCAGGTCGGCGGCGCGCGCCCGTTCGGCGTCGCGCTCATCGTCGGCGGCATCGAGGACGGCGAGCCGCGCCTGTTCGAGACCGACCCCTCGGGCACCCCCTACGAGTGGCAGGCGCTGTCGATCGGCTCGGACCGCAACGACCTCCGCGACTACCTCGAAGCGGAGTACGAGGAGGGCGTCTCGACGGACGAGGCGGTCGGGCTCGCGCTCGACACCCTCGCGCAGTCGAACGACGGCGAACTGGAGCCCGACGGCGTCGGCGTCGCGACGATCACCGTCGACGACCCCGAGTACGGCGAGCTGTCCGCGGACGACATCGAGGGGGTCCTCGACGAGCGGGACCTCCTCGCGACCGACGAGGACGAGGACGCCGCGGACGACGCCGAGAGCGACGAGGAGTAAGTCGTCGGCGCCGCGGGCGCGACGGCCGGCGCGTCTCCGGCTCGACCGCCGTCGGTCGGGAGAGTTATGGCGTCGGAGACTGACCGGAGACGCGTGCAGAAGACGGTACTCATCACCGGCTGTTCCTCGGGCATCGGCCGCGCCGCGGCGCACGCGTTCCTCGACGAGGGATGGACCGTGTACGCTACCGCGCGGAATCCGGCGGACATCGAGGCGCTCGGCGAGGCGGGCTGTGAGCTCGCCACGCTCGACGTCACCGATCGGGACGACATCGACCGCGTCGTCGAGCGGATCCTAGACGAGGAGGGCGCGATCGACGCCCTGATCAACAACGCCGGCTACGGCCAGTTCGGCCCGGTCGAGGACGTCACCACGGACCGCGTCCACGACCAGTTCGACGTGAACGTGTACGGGCCGCACCGGCTGATCCGCGCGGTTCTCCCCTCCATGCGCCGCGAGCGCGACGGGACCATCGTCAACGTCTCGTCGGTCGCCGGCCGGGTGTCGATCCCCGGCGGCGGCGTGTACAGCGGCTCGAAGTTCGCCCTGGAGGCGATGTCGGACGCGCTCCGCAACGAGGTGGCCGACCTCGGCATCGACGTGGTCGTCGTCGAGCCCGGCCCGGTGAAGACGAGCTTCTCCGAGCGCGCGGAGCGGGAGGCCGACCCCGAGGAGCGCGAAGGGATCGAGCGCACCGACGCCTACGCGGACTTCTACGCCATGTTCGAGGACGCGCAGCTGATGGGCGGCGACGGCCCGGGGGCCGTGGAGCCGGAGCTCGTCGCGCACGCCATCTACGACGCCGCGAGCGCGACCCAGCCCCCCGCGCGAGTCCAGCCCGGGACGGTCGCTCGCGTCGGCGTGCTCGCGCGGTTCGTTCCCGACGCGCTGATCGACCGGGTGTACGGCCTCGTCAGGAACGTCACGTCGTAGACGGCCGCGCGTCCGTCACTCGCTACCCCCCGCGTCGACCGCGAACGGGCTCTCTCCCTCCCGCCAGTCCCAGCCCGGCAGCCGCGTCTGGAACCCCGCCGCGAGCGCGGCGTCGAGGTCGTCCGCCCCCGCGGTGCCGGCGCCGTCTCGATCCGTCTCGGCCGTCGCGTCCCGGTCCACGTGAACGTCGGCGACGTGGAACGTCGCCTGCGCGAGCAGCGAGAGCGGGCGCCCGCCGGCGACCGTCGCCGCCAGCTCGCGGCCCAGCGCCTCGTCGACGACGAAGCCCGGGTAGTCGCCCTCGACGTCGAGGTCGCGTAAGAGCGCGACGCAGCCCGCGACGTTGACCGCGACCTCGCCGTCGGCGAAGACGGCGTCGACCTCGCGGCGGTACGCGTCGGGCGCGACCGCGTCCACGTCGGCGTCGAAGAGGCGACCGAGGCGGTCGCGGGTGTCGTTGAGTATCGGGACGACCACGTCGGCGCGGTCGCGGACCCAGGCGTGTTCGTCGCGGACCGTCTGCGGCGTGACGCGCATGGCCCGGCTTGGGTCGGCCGGGGCTTGCCCTTTGCGAAGGCTTTTATAACGGCGGGGCAGTACCGTGATCCAAGCGGGTTTTCGCTGGCTGTTCCCGCGTACGGAACCAGTACGGACAGTACTTCCACTATGCCTACCCCGTCACGGCCGATCGATCGGCGCCGAGTCGCCGCGCGACGCGATTCGACGACGACGGCGGCCCCGACGACCCGCAGTGAGATATGAGTCAAGTCGACAAGCAGCTCGATACGTTGAAATCAGAGATCGAACAGGAGATTCCGAACGACATCACGGTCACCGACGTGAAATACGAGGGGCCGGAGCTGGTCGTGTACACGCGCGACCCGAAGCGGTTCGCCGGCGACGGCGACCTGATCCGGCGGCTCGCCTCGAAGCTCCGCAAGCGGATCACGGTCCGACCGGACCCGAGCGCCCTCTCGCCGCCGGCGCGGGCCGAGGACCAGGTCCGCGAGGTGATCCCCGAGGAGGCCGGCGTCACGGATCTCGACTTCCACGAGGACACCGGCGAGGTCGTCATCGAGGCCGAGAAGCCCGGCATGGTGATCGGCCGCCGCGGCTCGACCCTCCGCGAGATCACCCAGGAGGTCGGCTGGACCCCCGAGGTCGTTCGGACGCCGCCGATCGAGTCCTCCACCGTCTCGAACGTCCGCGGCTTCCTGAAGAACGAGCGCGAGGAGCGCCGCGACATCCTCGAACGCGTCGGCCGGCAGATCCACCGCGAGGAGATGTCCGACGACGAGTGGGTGCGGATCACGACGCTCGGCTGCTGCCGCGAGGTCGGCCGCGCCGCCTTCATCCTCTCGACGCCCGAGACCCGGATCCTCATCGACTGCGGCGACAAGCCCGGCGCCGAGGGCGAGGTGCCGTACCTCCAAGTGCCCGAGGCGCTGGGCGCGGGCGCGGCGACCCTCGACGCGGTCGTGTTGACCCACGCCCACCTCGACCACTCGGCGCTGGTCCCGCTCCTGTTCAAGTACGGCTACGACGGCCCCATCTACACGACGGAGCCGACCCGCGACCTGATGGGCCTGCTCACGCTCGACTACCTCGACGTGGCGGCGAAGGACGGTCGGACGCCGCCGTACGAGTCCGCGCAGGTCCGCGACGCGATCAAACACACCATCCCGCTGGAGTACGGCGACGTGACCGACGTGGCGCCTGACGTGAAGCTCACGTTCCACAACGCCGGCCACATCCTCGGCAGCGCCGTCACCCACTTCCACATCGGCGACGGCCTCTACAACGTCGCCTTCTCCGGCGACATCCACTACGAGGACACGCGGCTGTTCAACGGCGCGGTCAACGACTTCCCGCGCGTCGAGACGCTCGTCCTGGAGTCCACCTACGGCGGCCGCAACGACTACCAGACCGATCAGGAGGACTCCGAGGAGGCGCTCAAACGCGTCATCAACGAGACGTACGAGCAGGGCGGGAAGGTCGTCATCCCCGCCTTCGCGGTCGGACGCTCTCAGGAGATCATGCTCGTCTTGGAGGAGGCGATGCGCGAGGGCGAGATCCCGGAGATGCCCGTCCACCTCGACGGGATGATCTGGGAGGCGACGGCGATCCACACCACCTACCCCGAGTACCTCCGCGACGACCTCCGCGACCGCATCTTCCACGAGGACGAGAACCCGTTCCTGGCCGACCAGTTCAACCACATCGACGGCGGCGAAGAGGAGCGACAGGACGTCGCCGACGGCGACGAGTGTATCATCATCTCCACGTCGGGGATGATCGAGGGCGGGCCGATAATGTCGTGGCTCCGCCACATCGGCCCCGACCCGGACTCGAACCTCGTCTTCGTCGGCTACCAGGCGCAGGGGACGCTCGGCCGCCGGATCCAGAACGGCTGGGACGAGATCCCGGTCGACGGCTGGGGCGGCGGGAGCCGCGGCGACACGCTCACCCTGGAGATGGACACCGAGGTCGTCGACGGCTTCTCCGGTCACGCCGACCGGCAGGGCTTAGAGAACTTCGTGAAGACGATGAACCCGCGCCCGGAGAAGGTGCTGTGCGTCCACGGCGACGAGAGCTCGGTCCAGGACCTCTCGTCGTCGCTGTACCACGACTACAACATGCGGACGTTCGCGCCGAAGAACTTGGAGACGTTCCGGTTCAAGTAGGCGGTAGAGAACTGGCGTGCTGGCGAGAGCGCCGCGCCGTCAGTCGTCTCGCTGTTCCGCGGCGGCGGCCTCGTCCGGCGGGTCCGTGGCGTCGTCGTCACGGTCGAGGAACGTCGCCAGCGCGCCGGTGCGAGCGGTCCGCGAGCGCGCGTACGCGAGGTACCACGCGAGGCTTCCGAGGGTGATGCCGACCGCGCCGAGGATCGAGAGGCGCCCCATCTGAACGATCAGCACGGCGCCGCCGATCACGCCGAGTATCTGTAACACCGGGTACCCCGGAGACCGGAAGTCCGGGTCGTAGAAGTCCACGTCGGCCTCCCGGAAGACGATCACGGAGAGGTTCTCCAGCGAGAAGACGAGGATGAGGAAGGCGCTCGCCAGCTTCGCCAGGTCGACCACCGGGACGAACGCGATGAGCGCGAGCAGCAGCGCGCCGGTGACGAGGACGGCGTTCACCGGCGTGAGGAACCGGGGGTTGATCCGCCCGACGCGCGCGGGGATGAGCGAGTCGCGGCTCATCGCGAGCAGGAACCGAGAGGTCCCCAAGACGCCCGCGTTCGCCATGCTGGTGAGCGCGAGGACGGCGGTGACCGCGACGACGGTGACGCCGGCGCCGCCGAACACCCGCGCCGCGCTGTCGGCCATCGGCGTGAGGGAAGTCCCGCCGCCCGGACCGCCGGTGACGAGGGTCTCGCCCGGCACGACGCCGACGGCGACGGCCACGACCGCCGTGTATATTGCCATCATCACGCCGATGGAGACGAGCATCGCGAGCGGGATGTTCCGGTCCGGGTCGGCGATCTCCTCGGCGACGGACGCGACCTCGCCGATCCCCGCGTACGAGACGAACACGAAGGCGGCGGCGGTCGCGATCCCGCCGACGCCGTGGGTCGTGAACGGGACGTACTGCGCCGACTCCGCCGGCCGGATCCCGCCGACGACGTAGGCGCCGAGCACGAGCACGACGAAGGTGACGAGGACGCTCTGTACCTGCCCGCTCTTCTCCGTGCCGACGACGTTGAGCAGGATGACGACGACCCCGAGGACGAGCGCGACCGTCTTGACGAGGCCGAATGGAATGTTCACGAGCAACAGCAGGTAGGCGCCGAGGCCGACGAGCGCGAACGCGCTCTTGAACACGAGCGAGAACCAGACGCCGACGCCCGCGATCGTTCCGAACAGCGGGCCCATCGCGCGGTCGATGTAGATGTAGGTCCCGCCGTCCTCGGGCATCGCCGTCGCCATCTCGGCCTTCGAGAGCGCGTTCGGGAGGACGATCAGGCCGGCGATCAGGTACGCGAAGATGACCGCCGGGCCGGCCTTCTCGTAGCCGACCGCCGGGAGGACGAAAATGCCGCCGCCGATCATGGCGCCCATGCTCAGCGTCACCGCCGAATAGAGCCCGAGATCCCGGCTCAGGTCCCCTTCGCTCATTACCTATCGCTTGGAATACCCACAGTTAATCCTTCGCGATCAGTAATAGAGGACTCGCGTATTTCGGGTCCGATAACGCGGCGGACGGCCGCCGCTCACTTCCGCCGGTCGTCGTCGGGTCCGTCGCCGCTCGCGTCGACCTTCCCGTCGCGCCGGTCTCGCTCCCGCGCCTCGGGGTCGCGCTCGGCGGGGTCGCCGTGCCCGCCGCCGCCCGGCGTGCGGACCGAGACCGCCGTGCCGGCCGGGACGTCGACGGACGCCTTCGCCGGGACCGGCTCCCCGTCGATCAGGTTCTCGCCGAGCGCGCCGTCGCCGCCGCCGTCGAGCCCGCGCGGGGCGGTCCGGCGCCGCTCCGTCAGCAGCGAGACGGTCGCGTCCGCCTCGACGGTGAGGCGCCGCTCGACGCCGAGGCCGCCCCGGTGCCGGCCGTCGCCGCCGCTCGACGGGCGGAGGGCGTAGCGCTCGATCCGGAGCGGGTACGCCGCCTCCAGCGCCTCGACGGGGGTGTTGAGCGTGTTCGTCATCCCGACCTGGACGCCGTCCATCCCGTCCTTGCCCGGCCGGGCGCCGAAGCCGCCGGCGATGGTCTCGTAGTAGGTGAACTCGCCGGCGCGGTCGCCGATTATCAGGTTGTTCATCGTCCCCTGGCCGCCGGCCGGGACGACCGCCGGGACCGCCTCGGCGAGCGCCGCCAGCGTCACGTCGGTGACGCGCTGGCTCGTCTCGACGTTGCCGCCGACGACCGCGGCCGGCGGGCGCGGGGCGAGCAGCGACCCCTCGGGCGCCGATATCGACACCGGCTCGTAACAGCCGTGATTCGGTGGGATCTCCGGGTCGGTGATCGCGCGGACCACGAAGTAGACCGCGCTCTTCGCGACCGAGAACGGGGCGTTCAGGTTTCCAGGCACCTGGTCGGCGGTGCCGGCGAAGTCGACGTCGAGGGACGCGCCGTCGACGGTGACCGCGGCTTCGACCGGGATGTCCCCGTCGCTCACGCCGTCGCCTTCGAGCACGTCTCGCGCGCGGTAGGTCCCGTCCGGGAGCTCCCTGATCTCGGCCCCGATCCGGTCGCGCGAGTAGTCGATGACGGCGTCGAAGGCGTCGAGGAGCGCGTCGCCGTGCTCGTCGAGCAGCTCGCCGACCCGCTCCTCGGCGCGCGCGTTCGCGGCGCGCTGCGCCCGGAGGTCCGCCGCCCGCTCGTCCGGCGTGCGGACGTTGGCGAGGATCAGGTCGCGGACGGCCTCGTTCGGCTGGCCGCCGTCGACGAGCCGGACTGCCGGGAGCCTGAGCCCCTCCTCGTAAATCTCCCGCGCGCCGGGCGGCATGCTCCCCGGCGCGCTCCCGCCCACGTCGGCGTGGTGCGCGCGCGACACCGCGTAGCCGACGACCTCGCCGCGGGGCGCGACCGTCGAGACGAGCGTCACGTCCGGGAGGTGGGTCCCGCCCGCGAACGGGTCGTTGACGACGAACACGTCGCCCGGCTTCGGGTCCTTCCCGAGGACCGCGTCGACGGCGTCCGGCATCGCCCCGAGGTGGACCGGGATGTGCTCGGCCTGCGCGACCATCCGCCCGTCGGCGTCGAACAGCGCCGTCGAGCAGTCCTGGCGCTCCTTGATGTTCGGCGAGTACGCCCCGCGGATCAGCACGTGGCCCATCTCGGCCGCGACGCTCTCCAGTTGGTTCCGGAGGATCTCCAGCGTGACCGGGTCGAGGTCGGCGCCCGTCACGCCTCGCTCACCTCCGCGACCAGCGCGCCGTCGCCGCGGAGCCGCACGCCCCACCCCGGCGGGACGACGACCGTGCTCTCCGGCCCCTCGACGACGACCGGTCCTTCGACGGCCTCGCCGAGCGGGAACCGATCGCGGTCGTAGACCGGCGTCTCCCGGGCGCCGTCGGGGAACACCGCCTCGCGCGTCGTCCGCGGACCGGGGTCCTCGGGGGCGTCGACGCCGACCGCCGGGGCCGTCCGCGGGACCGTCGCCGTCGCGCGGCAGTTCACCAGTTCGACCGGCTCGCCGGCGCGGTAGCCGTACGCCGACTCGTGGGCCGCCGCGAACCGCTCGCCGACCGCCGCGGGGTCGAACGGTCGGTCGACGTCGACGGTCAGTTCGAAGCTCTGTCCGGCGTAGCGGCAGTCCGCCGCGTACTCCATCCCCGCGGCCGCCGGGTCGCTGACCTCGTCCGACAGCCCCTCGGTCAGCTCCGCGTAGACGGCCTCGACCGCGTCGGGGTCGACCTCGGCGAGGGGGGCCTGCCGGGTCCGCACCGCGTCGCGCGTCTCGTCGGCCGCGAGCAGGCCGTACGCCGACAGGACGCCGGAGGCGCGCGGCACGACGACGCGCTCGACGTCGAGGCCGTCGGCGATCGCGACCGCGTGCATCGGGCCGGCGCCGCCGAACGCGACGAGGCCGAACCCGCGCGGGTCGTGGCCGCGCTCGACCGTGACGGATCGCATCGCGCGGGTCATGTCGGCGTTCGCGACGCGGTGGACGCCGAGCGCGGCCGCGACCGGCCCCTCCATTCCCGCCTCGTCGGCGAGGTCGGCGAGGGCGTCGCGGGCGGCCGCGGCGTCGAGCGAGAGGTCGCCGCCCAGGTCGGTGTCCGCGCCGACGTACCCTAAGACGAGGTCCGCGTCGGTGACGGTCGGCTCCGTTCCCCCCTTCCCGTAGCAGGCCGGGCCGGGGTCGGCGCCCGCGGAGCGCGGGCCGATCCGGAGCGCGCCGCCGGCGTCGACCCGCGCGATCGACCCGCCGCCGGCGCCCACGGTCTCGACGTCGACCATCGGGGTGCCGATCGGCCGGTCGGCGATCGCCGACTCCGTCGTCCGCTCGACCTCGCCGTCCCGGACGAGGCTCACGTCGCTGGAAGTGCCGCCCATGTCGAAGGTGATCAGGCCGTCGCGCTCGGCGTCGCTCGCGGCCGTGGCGCTCGCGCCCACGACCCCGGCGGCGGGCCCGGAGAGGACGGTCGTCACGGCGTTCCGCCTGACCGTCTCGGCGTCGGTGACGCCGCCGTTGGCCTGCATGATCCGCGGCTGGGGCAGCCCGAGGTCCCGCGCCCGCTCGGTGAGGCGGCCGACGTAGCCGTCGATCGCCGGGCGGACGTAGGCGTCGACCACCGTGGTGGAGGTGCGCTCGTACTCGCGGAACTCCGGCAGCACCTCGTTGGAGGCCGAGACGGGCGCGTCGAGCGCGTCGCGGAGCGCGTCCGCGAGGCGGTCCTCGTTCTCAGGGTGGGCGTAGGCGTGGAGCAGGCACACGGCGACGGACTCGACGTCGGCGTCGCGGAGGTCGGCGACGAGCGACTCGATCGCCGCGTCGTCGACCGGTCGCTCGATCCCGTCGACGGTCGCGCGCTCGGGGACCTCGAACCGCCGGCGCCGGGGAACGAGGGGGGCCGGCTTCTCGGCGTCGAGGTCGTACAGCGACGGCCGGGTCTGCCGGCCGATCTCCAGCACGTCGCGGAAGCCCTCGGTCGTCACGAGCGCGGTCCGCGCGCCGTCGCCCTCCAGGAGCGCGTTGACGGAGACGGTCATCGCGTGGGAGAACTCGGTCACGCTCTCGGGGTCGATCCCGGCCGCCTCGCAGGCCTTCTCGACGCCGGCCGCGACGCCCTTGCTCTGATCGTCGGTGCTCGGCACCTTCGCGGTGACGAGGCGGTCGTCGAGCGCGAGCGCGACGTCGGTGAACGTCCCGCCGACGTCGACGCCGACGGCTCGCGCGTCCGTCGCCCGGCCGTCGGTCGTTCCGCCGCCCATCTACGACACCCCCGCGGCGTCGCGGAGCGTCCGGACGCCGAGCGGCGACGTGGCTCGGTCGCGTGGCATGGCCCGTCCTCGTCACCGGACGGACTTAACACCGCCCCGTTCGGCGGCCCGACGGACTCGATCCGTTCGCCGCGCGGCGCTCGTCGGGGTGTCGCTCGCGACGCTCGGCGTCGCCGTGTTCGCGGCCAACGCCCTGCTGGTGATCCGCCGACACAGCCCCGGGACGCTGGCCCGCGTCGCGCTCGGCCCGTTCGGGGCGTCCTTGGCGTCCGGGGGAACAGACGGCAGCGACGGTGACGGCCACGGCACCGGGGAGGGCCCGAACGACGGCGACGGTCCGGGCGACGGCCCCGCGGCGGTGGAGTGAACGCCGCGGCGAGGCGAGCGTTTAAGCGACGCCGGAGCGAGCGCCACGTATGCGCATCGCGCTCATTGCACACGACGAGCTGAAGGACGAGATGGTCGCGTTCGTCGAGCGACACACCGGCGCCCTCGACGAGTGCGAACTTGTCACCACCGGGACGACGGGCAAGCGCATCTCGGACGCGACCGGGCTCGCCGTGAATCGACAGGCCTCGGGACCGTACGGCGGCGACCTCCAGATCGGAGGGATGATCGCGGACGATAGGATCGACGGGGTCGTGTTCCTCCGCGATCCCCTGACCGCGCAGGCGCACGAGCCCGACATCTCGGCGCTGCTGCGGGTCTGCGACGTGAAGGACGTGCCGTTGGCGACGAACGTGGCGTCCGCGGAGCTGCTCGTCGAGGGACTCCTGGACGGCGATTCTCTCGACTGATACCGCGGACCGCGGTGCTTTAACCCGGGCGGCCGAAAGGGCGGCCGATGACGCGCCCGCGACGGACCCGCGCCCTCGCCCTCTCGCTGCTGCTGCTCGCCGCGAGCGTCGGCGCCGGCGCGGTCGCGGGCCAACCGGCGGCGTCCGGAGCGGACGCCAGCGTTCAGGGAGCGACCGTCCAGTCGGTCGGCGGCGCGCCCGCGGACCGTCCGGCGACCGTCGGCACCGGCGCCGACGCGAACCGGAGCGCGGCGCCGCCGCTCACGCGCTGTTTCTCCGGGCGGGGATACCCCATCACGATCGGCGACGGCGAGGGCGGGACGACGATGGAGACGGTGGTCCACCTCTCCGTGCTGACCGACCCCGCCGCGGGGAACGAGTTCGGCGTCGAGACCGCCGGGCGCCTCGACGGCGAGCCGATCGTGACGCTCGCGGCGGGGGTCAGGCTGACCGGGCGGGAGGCGATCGCGAACGGCTTCGACCCGCTCGCGGCGTTCGACGTGCTGTACACCTACGAGATGCGGCTCCCGATGTTCGCCGGCGCGGTCGGCGACGCGGACTACGAGGACGACGGGTCGCCGATCGAGTCGAGCGCCGGCGCTGTCGCCTGCTGACCGGTCCTCACGAGCTGTCTACCGCGTCCGACGACGCCGGAAGCCGAACGCCGCGGACCAGTCGCAACACGCCCTGACGGGTCGCTTCGAACCCGTCGCCGGTCGGGTAGGCGCCGCCGGCGAGCAGGTACTCGCCGGCCTCCCACACCGCGAGCAGCGCCTCCACAGGGACCCGCTCGCCGTCGACCGCGCAGCGCCCGTGGAACACGGTGAGCGTTGCGGGCGACGCCGCGGGGTCGTCGACGTCGAGGCGCCGCTCGTCGCGGCGCGCGAGGTCGCCGATGCGCCGGTCGGCGAGGCGGTCGCGGAACCCCTCGCGGGCCCGGGACTCGACGAGCCGGGTCAGGGCGGGGTTCGGTCCGGTGTCGGGCGAGATGCGGAGCCGGCTCGCGAAGAAGAACGGCCGCGGGGGCGGGGTCTCGCGCTCGTACCGCGCCGTCCCCGCCGTGACCGAGACGGGACCGGCCTCGAACGGGCGTTCCGTCGCCTCCGCGACGAGCGTCCAGCCCTCAAGGCGGTCGCGGGGGACGACAGGCGGCTCCATGGTCCCGCCTCTCTCCGGACGGGAATAAAACGGACGGGCGGGGAAGGAACGGTCGGGCGGGCGCGTCGGTGCTCAGTGGTCGTCTTCGCGCCACTTGTGCTCGCACTCGGTACAGACGAAAAAGCGGGTCTCGGACTCGTCGGCCGCGCGGATCTGCTGCATGTACCAGTACGCCTGGTCGTTGTCGCACTCGGGACACTGGGCCGTCGTCGTCGGGAGCCCCTTGTCCTCGGCGTCGCTCACGTCGACGATCTCCGACTCGACCTGCGACTCGGTCGTCCACTCGTCGTCGCCCTCGTCGCGCCCGATCTCGTGGCCGCAGGAGTCGCACACCCAGTGGTCCTCGCCCTCGCCGGACTTCATCATGGATCCGCACTCGTCGCAGAACTTCATGCCCGAACCTACCGCGGATCGTATTTAAACGGCGGGATCGCGGGCGAGCGGCGGACGCGCCCGCGGGGCGCCCACGCCGCCGTCAGTCCGCGTCGACGTGGTCGGCGAGCGCGAAGCGGACGCGCTCCTCCTCGGGCCCCTTCGTCTCCCGGCCGGTGACGACGACCTCCCCGATGTCCGCGGTGTTCGCGACGTGGGTCCCCGCGCAGGCGGTGCGGTCGTACGGCTCGTCGTCGGCGTCCGCGCCCGCTATCTCGACGATCCGCAGCTCCTCGATCGAGTCGGGGAGGAGGTCGATCCGCGTCCGGTCGGTGTCCAGCGTCGCCTCCGCGGTCTCGCGGTCCATCGTGTAGCTCGACACCGCCCGCCCGTCGGCGACGAGCTCGTTGAGCCGAGCCTCGATCCGGTCGAGGTCGCCGTCCGTGAACCGGTCGTACTCGGCGTCGAGGCGCGCCCGGTCGCGGTACAGCTGGTTGCCGGTCGTCGGCGCGTCGAACTCGTCGAGCAGCAGCGCCGACAGCAGGTGCTGTGCGGTGTGGTACCGCGAGTGCGCGGCGCGCCGGTCGGCGTCGACCTCGCAGGCGACCTCCGACCCCGGTTCCGGGAGCGAGACTTGCGCGGTCGCGTCGCTCGCGTCGTCGTCCGCGCCCGCCGTGCCGTCGACCGGTTCGACCTCGTGGTACACCGTGTCTCGCATCTCGACGTCCACGATGCGCCAGCGAGTGCCCTGATCGCCGTCGACCGCGCGGATCGTCCCGGTATCGTGCGGCTGGCCGCCCCCGGTCGGGTAGAAGTGCGTCCGGTCGAGGACGATCCGGTGCGGGTCGGAGAGGACGCGCTCGACGGTCGCCTCGAACGTCGTCACCGCGTCGTCCGCGAGGTAGAGTCGCTCGGTCACGGGTCCGGGAAGGGGCGCCGGCGAGATATATCCCCGGTCCGACGCGGCCGCGTCGGAACGCATCGGCCGGAAAGCCGTTCCGCGGCGGCAGAGTTGGGCACCCTCATGTCTCTGAACGGTCGCGTTGAATCGCCAGACAGCAGCGAGGTGAGCCGCTGGATAAAGAGGGTTGAAATGGGAGAGTTCAGTTCGATCTTCACGGGGTACTGGGGCCTGATCGACACCGGTGGTTATCAGACCCAATACTTTGACCGAAAGGTTATCACATTCAAATTGACGACGTGTTCACAACATCCTGCCGGGGCACTTGATGCCGCTTCGTCGAGAGTACTCATGACACCGCCCACCACACTTCGAAGACGGGAACGAGGGCAGTCGACCCTCGTCGGATTCGTCCTGTTGATCGGGATGATCGTCGTGGCAGCGTCGGCGACACTCTACTTCGGAACGGCCATGATGAGCGACCTCAGGGGCGAGATTCAGGGGCAAGACGCGGAACAGACGATGCGGGAGATTGATTCGCGGCTGAACGAGGTCGCGTTCAGCGACAACCTCGAACACACGCTCGCTTTCGATCCCGACGAGGGGCAGTCAGTACGCATCGCCAACAACGCGGAGATGGTGATCAAACTCGACGGCGGCCCGGGTTGTACCCCGTTCGTGATTCCGATGGGATCGCTTCACTACGAGAGCGACGGCCACTCGACCGTCACCTATCAGGGCGGTGGGATCTGGAGAGGGACGCCGAGCGGCAACGAGATGATCTCACCCCCCGATATGGAGTACAAGGACGGAACGCTGACGTTTCCGTCCGTGAATGTCAACGGCAGCGCCGGCGGACAGGTGGAGACGCTCCGGGCAACGAAGAACCTCGAATACTCTCGTGAACGGTCTCGCGAGTACTCCCAACTGATGGCGAACTGCTCGAACGCGTCGCAGATGACCGTTACCGTCGAGAGCCGCTACGCCGACGTTTGGGGCGAATACCTCGAAAGCGAAGTCTCGACGAACTCGACGTACGACCTCGACAACGCCGATCCCGACGACGACTCGGTGACGGTAACGATCTCGGAAGGCGTGGACTTCGGCGTCGGGGGGAATGAAAGCGAGATCAGCGTCTCGGAGAACGCGACTGTCTCGACGACGGTCCTGGGAACGGAAGTGTCCAGTCAGACACCCACCTGGTGGGGCGGTATGCGAAAACACTGGGCCCCGGTTACGATGGGAGTCGTAACCGACGACGGACAGATGCGGCCGTGGCCCGACGGACCGTACGATCCCGGTGATCCCGTCACCGCCGAGCAGAACCTCAACGACCGAGAGACCCAGCTCTCCGAGTGGACTCACGAGTTCGAAGTCGAGGCGGGAGCGACGGTTTCGCTCCGAGCGACGCAGTGGTCGTGTGCCGACTATGACTACGCCGGGGCGGACGAGTACGACGGAACGACGTGGTACCACTACAACTGCGACGACCTCGGCTCGGTGAACCTCCGCACGGACGCGTCGGCGGGTGAGAACCCGGAGAACGTCAGAGTGCTCAAGAACGGCGACGAGATGCCGGTGATAGAGACGAGGTACCGGCAACGCAACGCCGAAGAAGTTCTCGGTCCACTACTCAACGAGACGGGGCACCTACAGCTTGAGGACAACCAAGCGGTGTTCCTCTTCGAGATCACCGACCCGGACGCTACGTGGGAGAGCGCGAAAGACGACATCGGCGACCCCAACTACAACGACGCGATCGTACTGTTGGAGATAGAGGATCAAGAGGGCAAGGAGGTCGCCGGCGGGTTCGAGATCAGACTGACGACGAACGAGGTCATCATCGAGACCACCAACGAGTGAGTGAATCGCTCAGCCTATCGAAATCGAACCGCTCGTCTCGGACTCGACCGAACCGTACCGTCACGGACCTGTCACGGCAGGATCCTCACCGTCACCTTGGTCGTCCGAACGAATACGGTATCGGCCTCGCACCTGTAGCCTGCTGCCGTCTGCTTCCATCCATCGCGTTCGGCGAACCACCTTTCCCAGGCCTTCTCGTGACGTGACTCCTCGACTCGGATCGTCACGTTTTGAGCCATGTCGGCCTCGTTGACCACGGTCCCGTTTTCCCGCCTCGGATAGTATATATCGGAGTCCTGCTTCGCGACCGTGACCAGTACCGATCCGTCCACACTCGTCGATGTGACGTTACCGCGGGGATCGATCTCGACCAACGAGATGATCGACTTCCCGTCTCGACACGTCACGCTCGGTGGGCGTGACACGAATCCGTAGTCGTCGTTCGTCCGTAGGACCGCTCCATTCTCGTAGCTTATCTCGGTCTCGTCTTTCGTGTACGAGAGTGAACCGGTTCGGACGGTCTCCGCGAAGGTCCCGTTATCGAGTCCAACAGACACGGTGAACCTCGCGGTACGGTCCAGCGATAGCGCGCCTCCAGAGAGTCGGAACTCGCCCGCCCGTGTCGGGGCATTTCCTCGCTCGATGTCGTGAAAGTTCTCCGCGAGCACCGACATCGCGCGCTCTGTGTTGTGTATCTGTTCCTCCTGTTGCTCCTCGGCGATAGCGGCGAATCCGCCGGTGTACACGGCGCTGACAGCGAGCAGGATGAGTGAAAACGAGAGGACGAATCCGACCATATCGCTCACGGCGCGCCCGTTCGCAGTCATGGCTGCGAACGCTCCATGCGGACCGCGGTCCCGTTGTGAACGAGTCTGATCTCCCCCCCGAAGGCGGTCGACTCGACGGTGTCGATGTCGTCTCGGACGGGGACCACGACCGGCGCTCCGATCGCCCGCGATTCGAGCACGAGGCAGGTGTCGGTCCGACAGTCTCCGGAATCCGATGTCAGCCGCACTCGGTAGCGCGAGTTCACGACCCGCTCGGGATGTGAGGTCTCGACGGTCATCGTCGAGTTCGTCGGGTCGGCGACGCGGTCCAGTGCCGTGAGTTCGGTCGCGATCCGTTCTCCGATCGTCGTGAGCTCGCCCTCTACCGCCCGCTCGCGTTGCGTCTCGACCGCGCCGCCCGCAGTGATTATGAGCCCGGCGATCAGCACGGAGGTAATCCCCATCGTGAGAACGTGTGTCAACGCGACCGAAACCCCCCGCCGGTCGCCCCGAAGCCGGTCTGTTACGCCGGGACCTCTCATTCCGAATCTCCCCCGATCCGAACCGTGATCTGCGACTCCGCGGACAGTTTGTCGCTCACGTATTCGACGTCGACGACGGCGGTCGACAGTTCGCGGCTCACGTACGGCTGGCCGTTACCCGGGTCGGTGTGGAAGTTCCCGGTATCGACGTCGCTGGCCTCGTTGACGAGGATATGATACGCGCCGTCGGACCGGTGACCGTTTTCCACGCGAAGGTCGTACGGGGCGTTCAGTCCCGGAGCGAACGCGAAGCGCTGGGTCCCGTTGATCGCTCCACCAGTGACGTTCACCCGAGCCGCATTCCCCGAGACCGACTCACTGACCGTGGTTCCGTTGTCGTACGTGACCTCGACGCTGACGGCATTCGAGGGGGCTTGGCTAACGTTGAGGCGCCAATCGCCGCCGTCCTCGCCCCGGGCGATGAACGTCGTCGGCGTCAGGCTCCGCGGTTCGATGACGAGCTCGAACGGAGTGGATTCGTTGAACGTCGCGTTATCCACGAGGGTCCAGTCGCTTCGGTTCGCCCGCGAGCGGACGGCTCGCGAGCGGTTGCGCTGCCGAAGGGCCACCCTTTCGAGCTCGGACGCGCTCTCGTTCAGCGTCACACGAAGATACGCGGGCCGCCGGTCGACGATCTGCTCCGCCTTCCGTTCGCTGTAAACGGTCAACGTCGCGTTCAGCTCGTGGACGTCGACGTAGCCGTCTCGTTGTCCAATCCGGTCGGTGAGGCGGTCGACGTCCGTTCGAACGGCTTCCAACTGTCGCTCTACCTCGTTCATCTCTCCGAGAGAATTTCCGGGGTTGGTGTTTTGGGTGTAGATCGTAGAGTTCAGCACGACGACGAGTGCCAGTAGGCTCGCTGCCATCACGATCGCCCCCACGAGCATCAGTTGACCGCGGTCGTCGAGCTTCGTGATCACCAGACGACCACCCGCACTTCGACCACGTTTACCAGGGTCGGGTCGTCGAGGTCCTCGGCGTAGAACTTCGAGACGTTCCCTCCGAGGGTACCGCCGGGACTGTGTGTCAACTCCATCCCGTCGTGAAGCGCTATCGAACGGGTCGCGGTGACCGCGTTTCGACCGGGAGTTCCTTGGACGAACAGCGGCTCCGTCTCCGTCGTCTTCCCCTGCGTCTGATAATCCAGATAGACGTTGTACCGATAGAACCGGGAAGTGAACGTCTCTTCGAGGAGAAGGCACAGCGTGAGCGGCTCGTCCGCTATCGTTTCGGGGCAGGCATCGCCGGGCTGGTACGCGGTCGGCCACCCCGACTGTCCGTCCTGGGAGTCCCAGTACAGTGCGGCTTCAATAAGGGCGTTCCGCTCGTGAGCGGTCGCGAGAACGTCGTCCGTCTGCGTCCCCAACTGTGCCATCGTGTCCCGATCGATCGTTCCGGCCGTGGTGGGGGTAATTACCACCGCAGTCGTCGCTAATAGCAGCGCCGTGAGGACCACGATTGCGGAAATAACGCCTTCGAGAGTGTACGCTTGTCCGCGGTCCGCGTCGGACGGCGGTCGCCGTTTCGGCGGACCGGCTACCATAGTCGCACCTCGATACGACAGGTGGCCGTACAAGTGTGGTTCCCTACGTAGCCCGACTCCGGGACGACGACGCGTGTCGCAGCCGCCGTAGACTCGCCCTGATACGGTGGGCCGACTGTGTGTTGGACCGTCCCGTTTCCGTCGACGAGCGTCACGTTCACTTCGCTCCCTTCTGCCGTCGGTATTCCGTCCAAGTTAGACTCGTTCGCGAAAAACGAGTCAGCTCCAGCGCCGTCGAGCACGTTCTTCGAGTCTGGTTGAGTAATCTCCGCGAGGACTTCGGCGGCGTACCTGTCGGCCTGTGTGGTCTGTGAAGCGTCAACAGGCGCCGTAAACGGTGTGAAGAGAGTCGGAATGAATCCCACGACGAACGCAGTCGTGAGGAGAAATATCGACACCCCGATAACGTAGTCTTGGAGCGTCTGGCCGCGACGATCCGAGGCGAGTCGCTTCGGTTTACGAGGTGGTGTCACTTCGAGTTACCTTGCGATCGTTACGCAGTGTTTGCGTTGCGCGGGATACTCGCTGTTGTTATGCGTCCGATCTCCGTCGGACAGAGGACCGACTTCGGAGAGTAGCTCCGTACGAGATGGGAGAGTAACTGATATTCGGACAGAGTCGATATATAAAAAACGCGGTTGGATTATTAATTCTAATAAATCACAGGCAGCACTCTCGGACCGACCTCGCATCTGCGAGAAGCTCGTTGAGACCCAGGTAGAGGATTCGTTTCCCGTTGTGACCGTCCCATCGGCGAATGTCGGTACTCCGTCGAGGACCGTCTGTGCGCGGTCAGCCGACATAGATCCACACCCCCAGCGCCAGCGTCATCAGGACCACGGCGTACTTGACGCCGGAGATAAGCTCCGCGTCGCGGATGTAGCCGCTGATGAACCCGGAGAGGACCGCCTGGATCGTCACCGCGTGGAAGAACAGCATCGAGAGCACGTCGGGGTCGATGCCGCCGCCGCCGCCGAACCCGGCCCCGCCGGTGCTCCCGGCGCCGTCGCTCTGCGCGACCAAGTCGCCCATCACGTCGATGAACTGCGTCTGGAGGATGGCCATCACGCCGAGCAGCGTGACGTACGTCATCACGATGATCGCCACCTGCATCCGGGTCCGCGACTTCCGCTCGCGCTCGATGTCGTCCTGGTTCTCCGAGGCCTGCGCGGCCGTCGTGAGCACATCCGTGATCTGCGAGGACGCCTCCTGCGCCTCGGCGATCAGCTTCACCGTCCGCGCGAGCCGCGGCACCGCGTAGGCGTTGTTGAACTCGACGAGCGCGTCACGGAGGCTCATCCCGTAGTTCACCTTCGCGTGGATCACCTCGAACTCCTCGGCGAGCTTGCCGGTCGAGGTCTCCGAGACCGTGCGCACCGATTCGAGCAGCGTCTGGCCGGTGTCGTTCGCCGAGGAGAGCTTCCGGAGCGTCTCCGAGAGCTTCCCGGTCACCGCCCGCCGCGAGCGCTGGTGCCACTCGTAGAACACCCCGAGCGGGACCAGCACGACGTAGAGGGGCACGTAGACCCAGACGAACGCCGACCACACCGGGCGGGCGATCCAGCCGTCGACCGTCGTCGGCGCCGACCCGGCCGCGGCCGCGACGACGACCAGCGCGAGCGCCGCGGGCACGGTCAACGCGAGGGTGTACGGCGGGTTCTCGCGGAGGAAGAGGTGCGGCGCCGAGAGGATCTCCATCGTCTTGTGGGTCCCCTCGCGGTCGCGGATGCGGTCGAAGACGCCGAACGTCCCGACGAACGCCTCCACGAGCCCGAAGTGGAAGAGCCCCTCCCGGCTCGTCTGTCGGAGGCGCTCGCTGCCACCGTCGGGCTGGAGGTAGCCGTCGCCGGGGTCGTCCTGTTTCACCGTCGAGACCAGCACGAGGAAGCCGACGCCGACCAGGGGGATGAGCAGGTACACCGTGACGTACAGCAGGCGGTCGTCGGCCTCGCCCATCATCCCCATGATGACGAGGATGATGATGAGAAGCAGCGGGAACAACGAGAGCGTCATGTACATCTCGCCGAACAGCTCCAAGGTCTCCAAGGTCATCTCGCGCTCCTGTTTCGACGTGCGGAGGTGCTTCTCCTTTTTGTCCTTCAGGAAGCCCTCCATGTCGCCGCCGGAGTTGACGATGGAGAGCATGTCGGCGAGGAACTGCGAGAGCTCGTCGGAGGGGGTCTCCATGGACTGCTGGCGGATCGCGTTCCGGTAGTCGGTGCCGAAGTACTCCGTCTCGTTGACGATGCTCTGGAACTCGCGTGACACCTCGCCGTAGGTGTCTTCCGCCGTCGCCATCGCGCGGAGGATCTCCAGCTGGTTCAGCCCGCCGACGGAGAGCGCGTACATGAACGACACCGAGTCCGCGAGCAGGAGGTTGATCTCCCGCTTCCGCGAGGAGGCGCGCGAGTACGGGACCGCGACGAGGCCGCCGAACCCGATCGCGAACCCGATCGAGCCGAAGACGAGCCCGCTGAGGAGCACCGCGGTCGGCACGACGAGCGAGCGGAGCAGCTCCTGGATCGCCGTCGTCGGCGCCGGCACGCCGAGCGAGAGCGTCGACGGGTCGACCAGCCCCAGCGAGAACACGCCGTAGCCGACCAGCGTGCCGAGCGCCCAGAGCAGCCCGCCGACCAGCAGGCCGACCGCCAGCGCCAGTGAGACGTACATCTCGACCTGGTCGGGCATCCGCGCCTCCGCGAGCTTGCGCTCCACGTCCGCGACGAAGTCGCCGTCGGGGTCGAACAGCAGCTCGAACACCGGGTAACACAGCTCCGCGAGGACGTTCGCGTCGACGCCGCCGTCGCCCGCGTCCACGTCGAGACTCACGGGACGGCCCTCACGAGGAACACGGCGTCACCCGTCCTCCGCGGGCTCGACGGCGTCGAACCCCCATTCGTCGATGTCGTCGCCCGTTCCGTCGTCAGCCTCGTCGGGGTCGTCCCCCTGCTCGGTCTCGTCGGCATCCTCCGCTTCATCTGCTGTGTCTGCCGTGTCAGGCTCGTCCGCCGCGTCAGGCTCGTCCGCCCCGTCCAACTCGTCCGTGTCGGACTCCTCGCCGTCGCCGACCTCCGCGGAGGGCTCGCCGTCCACGGGCTCCGCGGCGCTGAACCCCTCGCTCACGTCGGGGGACGCGTCGGCGCCGCCGCCCGCGCCGGCGTCGGGCGGGGCGCCGGGCTCGGAGGGGCCCGCGGGCGAGGAGAGCACGTCGACGCCCTCGTCGAACGGCTCGCCGAAGTCGATGCCGTCGAGGTCGCCCGAGCCGTCGCCCACCGCCTCGGCGACCCCCTCGAAGTCGCCGTGCGCGGGGTCCGGCGAGGGCGTCCCCGAGTGGCCCGCGCCCCCCAGGTCGGGGGGCGTCTCGTCGGCGTCGTCGACGCCGTCCGCGTCGGCCGCACCGGGCTCCGGTTCCGGGCCGGCCGGCTCGTCGTACGCCGCGTCCGCCTCGCGGGCCGCCTCAGCGAGGGCCTCGTGGTCGCTCGCCGGGGCGGCCTCCACGTCGCCCGCGTGGCTCATCTTTAGGAGGGCGTCGGCGACGGAGTCGGGGACCTGCCCGCGGTACGTCTCGAAGAGGTCCTCGGCGGCGTCGAGTATCCCGGCGGCCTCCGCCTCGCCGTCCGCGTCCGGCGTCGGGCGGGGGACGAGCGCCTCCTTCTCGCGGTCGACGTTGATGAGGACCGACTCCATCTCGCGGAGGTCCTCCAGCGAGCGCTCGAGCTCCTCGTTGGCCATCAACGCGAGCACCGTCTCCGGGTCGTTGATGAACGCCTGGAACGTCGCCGCCACCTGCGCGTAGCTGTTGAGTCCGCGGTCGATGAGGTAGGCCAAGACGACCCGGCGCTTCCGCAGCTCCTCGTCGAGGGTCGCCCGGCTCCAGCCGCGGTCGAACATGATGTCTTCGAGCGTGTTCGAGTCGCCCATCTGGAGGAACTCGTCCGTCTCCGCCTGCCACTGGAACACGTCCTGAACGTTGATCTCGTCGTTCTCGGCGTCGTAGTGGTTGATCTCGGTGATCGACTTGTTCCGGCGCACCTTCTTGCCCTGAACGCGGGTCGAGGTCTGGATCGAGACCAAGTCGAGCGCCGTGAACATCGTCTTCGAGACGTTGATCGGGTCGGTGGTGAACCGCTTGAGCACCTCGCCGACGGAGTCGGCGTGGAACGTGGTGTAGGTGGTGTGACCGGTCGACATGACCTGGAACGCCGTCCGCCCCTCCTCGCCGCGGATCTCGCCCATCACGATGTAGTCGGGGCGCTGACGGAGCGCGGCCTCCAGCAGGTCGAACTCGTCGATATCGCCCTTGTCGTCGTCCGAGAAGGAGGGTCGGGTGACGGAGGCGATCCAGTTGCGTTGCGGGAGTTCGACCTCGCGGGTGTCCTCGATGGAGACGATCTTCGCGTTCGAGGGGATGAACAGGGAGACCGCGTTCAGGCTCGTCGTCTTCCCGGAGGCGGTCCCGCCGGCGAAGATCAGGCTCTTGTGGTTCTCGATGGAGAGCCAGAGGAACGCCATCTCGTCGAGCGAGAAGGTCTTCCAGTTGATCAGGTCGATCGGCGTGAAGGGGACGTCGTTGAACTGCCGGATCGTGTAGTTGGTCCCGTGGTCCGACACCTCGCGGCCGAGGGTGAGCTGGGCGCGGGAGCCGTCCGGGAGCGTGGCGTCGACCTGCGGCCGGCGCTTCGAGATCCCCTTCCCGGAGCGCTGCGCGAGCTTCACGACGAAGTCGTCGAGCTCGTCGGTGCCGTGGTAGACGTTGGTGATGATCTGCTCGTACTCGGAGTGGTAGACGAAGACGGGGGAGTTGTACCCGTCACAGGAGATGTCCTCGACGTTGATGTCGTACTTGATCGGGTCGATCCGCTCGTAGCCGACGAAGTCGCGCTTCAGGTAGTACAGGAGCTTCTCGACCTGGTGGGCGGACAGCGTGCGGGCGTCCTCCGCGAGCACCGCGGGCTCGGGCCGGGCGGTGATCGCCGGCGGGTCGTCCGGCTCCTCGGTCGGCGGCTCGTAGCCGAGCGACTCCGCGATCCGCCCGGCGATCCCCTCCGTCGGGTCGATGCCGAAGCGGTCGACCAGCGTGTCGGCGATGCCCCGCTCGTCCTCGTCGTCCTCGTAGAGCCCGTAGCGATCGAGGAGCGTGCGCGCCTCCTCGACGATCACCTCCTCGCGGAACGCCTCGTCGCCGCCCGCGATCGACTCGTCGGCGTACTTGATCGAGGTCCGGAGCTTCCCGGTGAGGAACTCCGTGAGCTCCGCCTCGATCTCGGTGCGGTACGGCTGGACGGCGTAGTACTTCGCCTCGTTCTCCTTCCGCGACCGGAAGACGATGACGAACGCGTACGGCTTGTTCACCCAGTAGCGCTCCTCCTCCCGGAAGTGGGTCTTCTTCTGCATCGGCACCGCCTTCTCCAGGTCGTACCGGTTCGTCAGCGTGGTGTGGCCCTCGTCGGTCGAGAAGAACGCGTCCTCGTCGACCTCCGGGTTCACGTCCACGGTCCGCTCGTCCACGAGGTCGGCGAGTTCGGCCGCGGCGCTCCCGCCCGCGCCGAGCAGCTCCTCGGTGCGGTCCGGGTCGAACCCGAGCGCCTCCGTCTTGTCCTCGTGGGTGAACTCCAGCGGGATCGGCTCGCCCTCCTCGTTCTCCTCGGTCGGCGGGTTCCCGTCCTCGTCGAAGAAGAACTCCTCGCGGTAGTTCTCCCACGTGTAGTACCCCTTCAACACCGGGACCGAGTACGGGTCGTAGCGGGCCGCGCACATGTCCCAGAGGACGTCGCCGACCGCGGCGGCCGCGCGGACCCGGTAGTCGGCCTCGCTCGGGTCGAACCCCAGCAGCGTCGCCGGGTCGAACTCGACCCGGTCCCACTCGTCGGGGGTCGGCGCGCGAGAGGGCACAGACTCCACCGCGTCGGGGCGCACCACGACGACGCCCGCGACCCCGCCCCGACCCACCGGTCCGTCGAACACCGTGTCCGGGCCGGGGTCGGCGTCGGGCACAGGCGTCGCGTCCGCGGTCGCCGCCGGTCCGCCGTCGGGGTCGCCGTCGGCTTCGACGTCGTCCGCGGTGTCCGAATCGCCGTCGGCCGCGTCGCTCCGAACCGGACGCCGCGGCGCGGCGACCCGCTCGCCCGTCGGGACGACGGTAGCACCGTCGAGGACGACCGCGTCGGTCCCGACGACGAGCGTGCCGCGGTCGGGGGTGCCGCGGCCCGGGACGGCCGTTTCCCCGTCCGCCTCGAACGGCTCGTCGACGCCCGGCGCGCGGAGCACGTCTTCGGCCCCGTCCGGGCGGTGGTACGCGACGGCGTCGGCCGGGACGGCGGGCTCGTTCGGCACGTCCGCGTACACGCGTTCCGCCTCGTCCTCGCGGCCGCGCTCGACGAGCAGCGACCGCCAGGTGTACCTGTCGGTGACGGCCGGGACGGTCTCCGCGGCCGTGTCCGGGTCGTCGAGCGGCTCGCCCTCGCCGGTCCCTCCAGTCCCGTCGCCGTCCGCGTCCGGCTCGCGGGTCCAGCCCGGGTCGCCGCCCGCGTCGGAACCGGACGCCGAAGTGCCACCCACCGGACCGGACCGCTGGGCGGACCGCTCGGCGTCCTCGCTGTCCATAGTCTCGGGAACTGCTCATCCGTTGAAAAAGGTGTCTCGCTAAACACCGCGATTGATAATCACGGGGGACGGGCGCTTTTTAGTCGCTCGGGCACCGACCGGTGCGCGTGTCTCGCTTCGACGGCGTCCGCCGCCTGCGACGGCTCCGCAGCCCGCGGGTCAGGCGGCGGGTCCGTGCCGCCCTCGCCGAGGAGCTGTTGGGCGCGCCGCGGAGCTTCGCCGCCGTCTGCGCGTTCACCCTCTTCATGCTCGGCGTCGGCGTCGCGTACTACGCGCCGACCGCGGGGACCGTGCCGCCGGCGCTGTGGCCGCTGTACGCCGACTCAGCGGTCGCCGTCGCGCTCGGAGGCGGCGTCCTCGCCGCGATCGCGCCGACCGTCAGGCGGGGCGACCCGCTCGCGGAGGCGCCCGCCTCGCGCGGACTGGCGTACCTCCAGACGATCGCCTTCGTCTGGCTCGTCCAGTTCGGCCTCTGGCCGCTGGTCTCGCTGAACCTCGCGTTCGCCGAGTACGTCGCCGCGCCCGACGCCTGGATCTACTACTGGGGCGTGATCGGCACGCACCTGCTGTTCGTGGGGCTCGCGCTGCTGTTCCCGGCGTTCGGCCGCACGACGCGCGGCGCGCTCGCGACGGCGCTGGCGCTCGGCGTCGCGAACGTCGGCCTCGATTACGGGCTCGGCTACCACCCGCCGCTGCTGTACGAGCCCGGCGCCGGGCTCGCGGCCGCGACGCTGGCCATCGCGGTCGGAGCGGTCGCGCTCGCGGCGCGGTCCTTCCCGCGGCTTGACGAGGACGCGAGCTGAGAAGCGGGCCTGACCGGAACGTCAAATAACCGGGCTCCGATCGGCCGACATGGTCGAGGAATACGACAAACTGGTCCGAGACGAAATTCCTGAGATCATCGAGGCGGACGGCGGGCGAGCGCAGACGCACGTCGCCGGCGAGGACGAGTACGCGGACCGGCTCGCCGCGAAGCTGGCCGAGGAGACCGCGGAGTACCGAGAGACCCGCGACCCGCGGGAACTGGCGGACGTGCTCGAGGTTGTCCACGCGCTCCGCGAACTGAGCGGACTCACCGCCGAGGAGCTGGACGAGATGCGGTCCGAGAAGGCCGAGCGACGGGGGCGGTTCGACGAACGGATCGTCCTCGAACGGGCCGAGGAGTAGTCGCACTCAATGGGTTACCGGCGGGCGCGGCGGGACCAATACGAGACGGACGAAGTGAGTCTCGCGTGGTTCGAGTCCCCGGACCGCTACTGCTCACTTCGTTCGCGGGTAGCAGGCGCGGCGGGATCCACGCGAGCGAACGCAGTGAGCGAGCGTGGAGCCAGTCGCGCCCGTGACTGAGCGAAGCGAAGTCACGGGCGCGACGGGATTCGAACCCGCGATCGAGAGGTTAGGAACCTCTCGCCCTGTCCGCTAGGCCACGCGCCCAGAACGGGTGGAGAAAACGGTACGGCGGGGATCGGTCGGCGTCGGGGCCGGCTTACGCGCTCGTTTCCTTTTCGGTCTCGGTCTCCAGCTCGTCGAGGTCGTCGTCCTCGTCGTCGAGCGTCGAGTCCGCGCTCTTGCCGTCTTGCATGTCTTTCAGTTCTTCTTCGACCTGTTCGCGGCCCTTCTTGAACTCGCCCATCGCCTGGCCGGTCGACCGAGCGAGCTTCGGGATCTTGTTCGCCCCGAACAGCAGGACCAGCACGAGCAGGATTATGAGGAGTTCCGGCCCCGCCGGAATGCCGCCGATCAGTGGAATCGCACTTGTCATCTCTGTCTCGCTGTAGCCCTGTGTCGATTATAGTCTTTTTGCCTCGTCGAGTCGCCGCACGGCGCCTCGCGCGGCGCGACGGGCCGAGCGAACGGCGTCGTCGCTCGGGCGCCGATCGGCCGACGGTCGGCCCTTCGCGCACGGCCCGACCGGGTCAGTCGGGGCGTGCGAGCCGCGCGAAGTACCAGTCGCCGTCGTAGCGGACGAGCGGGGCGACGCCGTCGTCCGTCGAGACGGCGTCGACGACGGCCGCGAAGGGGTCGGAGAGCGGCGGAGCCTCCGCGTACTCGGAGTCGATCGCCGCGTCGAGGACCGCGCGCTGGTCCCCGGTCGGGTCGGCGAGCGAGCGGCCGCGCTCCTCGCCGACGGCCTCGCGGAAGTCACGCTGCGACGAGGCGACGCGGTCGGCGCGGACGGCGACGGTCCGTACCTCGACCGACCGCTCCTCCGCGAACGAGAACCGGAGGAGTTCGCCGTCCCACGCGACCCGCTGGCCGTCGTTCTCGGGGACGAATCGGGAGCGCTCCCGCCGCTCGGCGGACGCGTACGCGAAGGTGACCTCGAACGGCGGGTAGTGTGGCGCGTGGACGAGCGACGCGTCCCCGAGCGCGTCGAGGACGGTGTCCCAATCGTGGTCCGGGAGGTCCGCGAAGGGGACGCTCGACGGGGGACCGAAGAAGAAGGAGTCGACTGCGTCGACCGCCACCGTGTACCCGTAGCCCGGTGCCGCGACGGAATCGACCGTCTCGGTCTGATCCGGTAGTACTCGGGGCCGTCGGCGACGACGTACGGCGCCGAGACGTCGGGGCCGTAGTACCCGTCGACGGCGGCTTCCCCGCCGTCGATCGCGGTTCGGACGGCCGCCCGTCCAGCGTGTCCGACGAAGTCGACCGGGGTGCTGAACTCGTTCGAGACGCCGACCGGCGAGGCCTCGCCGAGCCGCAGCACCGTCCGCGAGCGAGTGTCGTCCGACGAATCGTCCGTGAGACAGCCGGAGAACCCAGTCAGCGAGGCGGTCGCGGTCATCAGCGCCACTTGTCGGCGGGAGGGGCCGCGTGGAGGGCGAGACATCGCCGGCACTTCGTCGGCAGCGCACTTGATTCCGTCCCCGACCGCGGAACGCGTTGCCCAGGCTGCCGGCTGAAGGCGGGCGGGGAGTCCGGGATTCCGGTCCGGGATCCGCCGTCGAAACCGTGATACGCCCGGCCGACGACGACCCGGTATGCCAGACGTCGGCGACGACGCCCCAGACTTCACCGGATCGCTCGTGGACGGCGACATCGCACCGTTCGAACTCTCCGACCACCTCGGCGACGAGCCGGTCGTCCTCGCCTTCTTTCCGGCGGCCTTCTCGAACACCTGTACCGACGAGATGGAGGCGCTCCGCGACGGGTTCGACCGCGACGACTGTACGCTGTTCGGCGTGAGCACCGACCTCCCGCACGCGCTCGGCGCGTACCGCGCGCAGTACGACCTCCCGTTCGCCCTGGTCGGCGACCCCGACCACCGCGCGATCGAGGCGTACGACGTGATCGAGGCGTTCGAGCACTACGGCGTCGAGACGGTCGCGCAGCGCGCCGTCTTCGTGATCGACGAGGTCGGGACCGTGACCTACCGCTGGCTCGCGGACAACGCCGGACAGGAGCCGGACTACGAGGAGCTGGCCGCGGCGGTGGCGGAGGCGAGCGCCTGACGGGCGCGACGCCCGGGTCTGCGGTGGCCTCGCTCAGGCCGGATCGCGGAGCGAGTCGAGCGCCTCGGGGTTCTCCATCGAGGAGAGGTCTCCCGGGTCCTCGCCGACGTACACCGACTCGATCGCGCGACGGATGATCTTCCCCGACTGCGTCTTCGGGAAGGCGTCGACGAACAGCAGCTCGCGCGGCCGGAACGGCTTACCGTGCTCGTCGCCCACCAGCGCGCGGAGCTCCTCGCGGAGGTCGTCGCTCGGGTCGACGCCCGGTTCGAGCACGACGTACGCGACGACCGCGGTGCCGGTGGTGTCGTCGGGGACGCCGACCGCCGCCGCCTGATTGACGGCGTCGTGGTCGATGAGGACGCCCTCGATCTCCGCCGGTCCCACCTTCCGGCCCGCGACGTTCAGGGCGTCGTCGGCGCGCCCGTGGAGGAACCAGAAGCCGTCGTCGTCCCTCTGTGCGAAGTCGCCGTGGTCCCACAGGTCGGGCCACGTCGACCAGTACTCGTCGAGGTAGCGCTCGTCGCCCGACCACAGCGACTTCGTCATCGAGGGGCAGGAGTCGCGCGCGACGAGGTAGCCGCGCTCGCCGGACTCCTTCACCGACTCGCCGGTCTCGTCGACGATGTCGATGTCCATCCCGAGCCCCGGCCCGCCGAGCGTACAGGGCTTCAGCGGCTGGTTCGGCATCGGCATGAGGAAGCAGCCGCAGATCTCCGTGCCGCCGGAGATGTTGATTATCGGGCACTCGCCGCCGCCGACCGCGTCGTGGAACCAGCGCCACGACTCGGGGTCCCACGGCTCGCCGGTGGAGCCCAAGATTCGGAGCGAGGAGAGGTCGTGTCCCTCAACCCACTCGTCCCCGTGCTTCCGGAGCGCCCGGATCGCGGTCGGAGAGATGCCGAACTGCGTGATCGAGTGTCGGTCGATCAGCTCCCAAAAGCGGTCCGGCTCGGGGTGGTCCGGCGCGCCCTCGTACATCACCACCGTCCCGCCGAACGCGTGGTTGCCGATCAGCGTCCACGGGCCCATCATCCAGCCGATGTCCGAGACCCAGAAGAACCGGTCCGCGGGCTTCTGGTCGAAACCGAAGTGGATCTCCTTGGCGCACTGCGTGAGGACGCCGGCGTGGGTGTGGACGATCCCCTTCGGCTCACCGGTCGTCCCCGAGGAGTACAACAGCATAGACTCCTGGTCGCTCGGGAGGCGCTTCGTCTCGTACGTCGCGGGCTGCGAGCCGACCGCCTCGTCCCACGTCCGGTCGCGGTCGTCGTTCCACGGGACGGGGTCGGCGCCCGTATCGTCGCTCGCAGGCGTCGCGCTCAGTCGGTCGTACACGACCACCTCCTCGACCTGCCCGGCGTCGGCGATCGCGTCGTCCGCGGTCGCCTTCAGCCGGACCTCGTCGCCCCGTCGGTAGAACCCGTCGCCGGTGAACAGCACCGCGGGCTCGGCGTCGTCGATCCGCGTCGCGGTCGCCTCGCGCCCGAAGCCGGAGAAGATCGGGACGGCGACCGCGCCGACCTTCAGGCAGCCGTAGAGGATCGAGACGACCTCGGGCACCATGGGCATGTAGAGGCCGACCGTGTCGCCGGTCTCGATCCCGGCCTCGGTCAGGTAGTTCGCGACGCGGTCGCTCTGCCTGCGGAGCTCGTGGAACGTGACCTCGCGGACGTCGCCCGGCTCGCCCTCCCAGATCAGCGCGACGCGGTTGCGGTTCGGAGCGTCGACCGCGGCGTGGCGGTCGACGACGTTGTGCGCGACGTTGATCTCCCCGCCGGGGTACCAGTCGGAGAACTGCGGGCCCTCGGCGTCGTCCCGAACGGCGTCGTAGTCGGCGTAGAAGTCGATGTCGAGGTAGTCGACGATCTCGTCCCAGAACCAGTCGACGCCCGACTCGGGCTCGCCCGCGACCTCGGAGGTAGTGCGTTCGATGAGCGCCTCGTAGTCGTCGATCCCGTACTCCCGCATGAACGCGGCGACGTTCGTCGACTCGGCGAACGCCTCGCTCGGTTCGTGTACGACCTCGTCTATCCCCTCGTACTCGTCCATCTCGCCCGGTGATTTTCGCGGCGACCGTAAGTAACTTTCCTGAAAGACTACGGTGGCTCGGCGCACTCGCCCGTACGGACCACGTCCACGTCGACGGGAGCGTCGCCGTCGTTGCGGACCGCAAGGTCGAGTCGGCTCGGCTCGGGGTCACCGAGACAGCCGGCCGCCGCGCCGGCCGGCGCACCGAGGCCCGCCGCGAGGGAGCTCCGTCGTTCCATGGCGACCGGTCGTCGGGGCGGGAGTTCAACACCGCACACCGCGGCGGTGTGAGCCCGCGAAGAGAAAGTCGGCGTCCGGTCCCCTATTCGTCGTCGGTCTCGGCGTCGTCGTCACCCTCGTCGTCCGCGGCCGCGTGGACCGACTCGGGGACGATGTCGACGGAGGCGACCTCGTCGTCGGGGTCGAGGTTCATCACGATGACCCCCTTCGTGTTGCGGCTCACCGTCGATATCTCCTCGACGCGGGTCCGCATGATCTGTCCGGCGGCGCTCATCGCGATCAGGTGGTCGCCGTGGGTGACCGCCTCGATGGCGACGACCTCGCCGTTGCGGTCGCCGGTCTTGATGTCGACGAGCCCCTTCCCGTTCCGCGACTGCGGGCGGTACTCGTCGAGGTCGGAGCGCTTCCCGTAGCCGTTCTCCGTGACGGTGAGTACCCAGTTGTGGTAGCCGTCGTCGATGGCGGCGACGCCCGCGACGGCGTCGCCCTCGCGGAGGTCGATGGCGATCACGCCGCGGGCCGTGCGGCCCATCGCGCGGGCGTCCGACTCGTCGAAGCGGATCGCCATCCCGTCGCGGCTCCCGATGACGATGTCGCGCTCCCCGTCGGTCACCTCGACGTCGACCAGCTCGTCGCCGTCCTCCAGCCGGATCGCCCGGATCCCGGTCGACCGGATGTTACCGAACTCCTCGACGGCGGTCCGCTTGATGTATCCGTCGCGGGTGACCATCGTGAGGAACTCGTCGTCGTCCAAGTCTTCCGTGTTGACCACCGACTCGATCTCCTCGCCGTCGTCGAGGTCGAGGAGGTTGACCGCGGACTTCCCGCGGGCAGTGCGGGACATCTCCGGGATCTCGTAGGTCTTCAGCTCGTAGATCTGGCCGTGGTTCGTGAAGACGAGCAGGTAGTCGTGGGAGTTGGCCGCGAACACCGAGGAGACGCGGTCGCCCTCCTTCAGGCCGGTGCCGATGATCCCCTTGCCGCCGCGGTTCTGCGCGCGGAACTCATCGAGCGGCATCCGCTTGATGTAGTCGTCCTCGCTCATCACGACGACCTGCTCCTCTTCCGGGATCAGGTCCTCGTGAGTCACGTCGCCCGCGTCCTCGATGAAGCTCGTGCGGCGCTCGTCGTCGTACTCGGCCTTGATCGCCTGCAGCTCGTCGACGATCACTTGGTCGAGCTCGTCGGGGTCCGAGAGGATGGTCTCCAGCCGCTCGATCCGGGCCTTGACCTCCTCGTACTCTTCCTCGATCTCCGCCGTCTCCATCGACGTGAGCGATCCGAGCTGCATCCGGACGATGTGGGCCGCCTGCGCCTCGGTGAAGTCGAACGCGGACTCCAACGCGGTCTTCGCGGCGTCGCGGTCGTCGGAGTCCTGGATCGTCTCGACGACGCTGTCGACGTTGTCGAGCGCCTTCAGGCGCCCTTCGAGGATGTGCGCGCGGTCCTCGCGCTCGGCGAGCTCGTGCTCGGAGCGGCGGCGCACGACCTCGCGCCGGTGGTCGACGTAGTGTTCGAGCGTCTGCTTGAGGTCGAGCACCTGCGGCGAGCCGTCGACCAAGGCGAGGTTGATGACGCCGAACGTGCGTTCGAGGTGGCTCTCTAACAGCTGGTTTTTCACCACGTCCGCCATCGCGTCGCGCTTCAGCTCGACGACGATCCGGATCCCGTCGCGGTCGGACTCGTCGCGGAGGTCGCGGATCCCCTCGATGGCGCCCTCGTTTACGTCCTCGGCGATGCGCTCGACCAGCCTGGACTTGTTCTGCTGGAAGGGGAGCTCGCTGATGACGATCCGGCCCTCCTCCTCGTCGACCTCGAACTCCGCGCGGACGCGGATCCGGCCGCGACCGGTCTTGTAGGCCTTGTGGACCGCGTTCCGCCCGACAATGTTCGCGCCGGTCGGGAAGTCCGGCCCCTTGACGTGCTCCATCAGGTCCTCGACGCTCGCGTCGGGCGTCTCGATCAGCTCGACGGTGGCGTCGACCACCTCGCCGAGGTTGTGCGGCGGGATGTTCGTCGACATCCCGACGGCGATGCCCGACGAGCCGTTGACGAGCAGGTTCGGGAACGCGGCCGGGAGCACTTCGGGCTCCTCCAGGCGGTCGTCGTAGTTCGCCTGGAAGTCGACGGTGTCGCGCTCGATGTCCGCCATGAGCTCCTCGGCGATGGGGGCCATCCGGGCCTCCGTGTACCGCATCGCGGCCGGCGGGTCGCCGTCGACCGAGCCGAAGTTCCCCTGGCCGTCGACGAGGGGGTAGCGCATCGAGAAGTCCTGGGCCATCCGCGCGAGCGTGTCGTAGATGGCGCTGTCGCCGTGCGGGTGGTAGTCACCCATCGTCTCGCCCACGACGGAGGAGGACTTGCGGTGCGCGGAGTTGCTCGTCACGCCCGCCTCGTTCATCGCGAAGAGGATCCGGCGGTGGACTGGCTTGAGCCCGTCGCGTACGTCGGGGAGCGCCCGCCCCGCGATGACGGACATCGCGTAGTCGATGTACGACTGCTCCATCTCGTCTTCGATGCGCGCGTTCGTCACCTGCGCGGCGCGCACGTCGCCGGGGTCGGCGTCGGGACTTTCCGAGCTCATATGTCCACCCACTCCGCTTCGGTCGCGTGCTCCTTGATGAACTGCTTCCGCGGCTCGACCGCGTCGCCCATCAGCACGTTGAACATGCGGTCCGCGGCGGCCGCGTCGTCGACGTTAATGCGCTTGAGACGCCGGTTTTCCGGGTCCATAGTGGTATCCCACAGCTGGTCGGGGTTCATCTCGCCGAGCCCCTTGAACCGCTGGACCTGCGTCGGGTTGCCGTCGCACTTCTCCTCGATGATCCGGTCGCGCTCCGCCTCGGTCATCGCGTCGTACGTGTTCCCGCGGTAACGGACGCGGTACAGCGGGGGCTGGGCCGCGTACACGTAGCCGGCCTCCAGGAGGGGCTTCATGTGGCGGTACAGCAACGTGAGAAGCAGCGTCCGGATGTGGGCGCCGTCGACGTCGGCGTCCGTCATCAGGATGATCTTGTTGTACCGGACGTCGTCGATGTCGAACTCCTCGCCGATGCCCGCGCCGATCGCGGTGATCAGCGCGCGGATCTCGTCGTTCTCTAAGATCCGGTCGAGGCGGTGTTTCTCGACGTTGAGTATCTTCCCCTTCAGCGGGAGGATCGCCTGGTTCTCGCGGTTGCGGCCCTGCTTCGCGGAGCCGCCCGCGGAGTCGCCCTCGACCACGAACAGCTCCGCCTCCCCCGGGTCGCGGGTCTGACAGTCGGCGAGCTTCCCGGGCAGCGCGGTGGATTCGAGCGCCGACTTCCGGCGGGTGAGCTCCTCGGCCTTCTTCGCGGCCTTCCGGGCGCGCGCGGCCTCGGCGGCCTTGTGGACGACCTTCTCCGCCGTGTCGGGGTTCTCCTCGAAGAAGGTGCCGAGCTTCTCGTGGGTCGCGGACTCGACGACGCCGCGCACCTCGCTGTTGCCGAGCTTCGTCTTCGTCTGCCCCTCGAACTGCGGGTCGGGGTGTTTCACCGAGACGACCGCGGTGAGGCCCTCGCGCACGTCCTCCCCTTTGAGGTTCGCGTCGAGGTCGTCGACGAGCCCGTGCTCGTTGGCGTAGTCGTTGACCGTCCGCGTGAGCGCGGTCTTGAAGCCGGTGAGGTGGGTGCCGCCCTCGCGGGTGTTGATGTTGTTCGCGAACGCGTGGACGGAGCCCTGGAGCTCCTCGGTCGCCTGCATCGCGACCTCAACCTGGACGCCGTCGGTCTCGTCCTCGAAGTAGATGACCTCCTCGTGGATCGGCGAGCGCGTCTCGTTGAGGTACGCGACGAACTCGCGGATCCCGCCGTCGTACTTGAACGTCTCCGCGGTGTCGTCGCGGTCGTCGACGAGACGGATCTCGACGCCGGAGTTGAGGAAGGCGAGCTCGCGGAGCCGGTTCGCGAGCGTCGACGTCTGGAACTCCGTCGTCTCGAATATCTCCGCGTCGGGCCAGAATCGGATCTCCGTCCCGGTCGACTCGTCGCCGTCCATGTCGCGGACGCGCTCGAACCCGTCCTCCGCGGGCTCTCCCCCGGCGAACCGGTGGCGGAAGACGCCGCCGTCGCGCTTGACCTCGACCTCCAAGCGCTCGGAGAGCGCGTTGACGACGCTGACGCCGACGCCGTGGAGCCCCCCCGAGACCTGGTACGACTTGGAGTCGAACTTCCCGCCGGCGTGGAGGACGGTCAGGATGACCTCCAGCGCGGGCCGGTCGTACTCCTCGTGGGTGTCGACCGGGATCCCGCGCCCGTCGTCGCTGACGGAGACGGAGCCGTCCTCGTGGATCCGCACCTCGATCTCCTCGCAGTACCCCGCGAGCGCCTCGTCGATGGAGTTGTCGACTACCTCGTAGACGAGGTGGTGGAGCCCTCGACCGTCCGTCGACCCGATGTACATCGCCGGTCGCTTACGGACGGCCTGTAGGCCCTCGAGGACCTGGATTTGGCCGGCTCCGTATTCACTCTGCTCTGACATAGGAACTTACTACCGCTAATCGCTGTCGGGTTATAAAGCCGGCGCACGCGCGCGGGCGTGAGCGGCGACCGCCGTCGGACCCACGAGACGCGATCGGCACCGCCGACGGACCCACGAGACGCGGTCGTCGCGTGTGTAACGTTCCCACAGCTACAAGCCGTGCCCCCGCGTACCGATCGCCGAATGCTACCGATCGCGGACTCCTTCGAACACGTTCACCGCGGCTGCGAGATCCGGTACGGACGGGGGCGAATCGCCGACCTCGGGGGCTGGCTCGCCGAGCGCGGCCTCGACGACGCCCTGGTCGTCTGCGGTTCGAACACGGGCGCGAACGACGCGCTGATGGACCCGATACGGGGCGGGCTCGGCGACCGGCTCGCCGGCGTCTTCGACGGGACGACCCCCGACAAGCGGGTCGAGACCGCCTACGACCTGCTGGACGCCCGGGCCGAGGTCGGGGCCGACGTCCTCGTCGCGGTCGGCGGCGGCGCGAGCCTTGATATCGCGCGACAGGCGACGCTGCTCGCAGCCGACGGCCGCGACCTCGACGACCTCCGCGCCGACGCGGAGGCGGGGGCGGACGCGCTCGGCGACCTCGCGCCCGAGAGCGGTCCGGCGGTGCCCTTCGTCGTGGTGCCGACGACGTTCGCGGGCGCGGACGTCTCCACGGGCGGGTCCCTGGAGGTCTTCTCCGCCGACGAGTCGCCGACCGGCCAGCCGGTGACCGTCAGCGGGAGCGGCGCGTGGCCGATCGCGGACGTGGCCGACCCGGCGCTGTTCGAGACGACACCGACCTCGGTGCTGGCCGGGTCGGCGATGAACGGCTTCGACAAGGGGATCGAGACGCCGTACGCCCGCGACGCCGACCCGGTGAGCGACGCGGCCGCGGTCCACGGGCTCCGGCTCCTCTCCGACGCGCTGCCCCGCGTGGCCGGCGACCGACCGGGCGGCGAGGACGCGACGGACCGCGCGGTGGTGGGGTCGCTGCTCGTCCAACTGGACCGCAAGATCAGCGTGATCCACGCGTTCGGGCACGGGTTCGCCCGGCGCTACGACGTCCAGCAGGGCGCGATCCACGCCGTCGTCGCGCCGCACGCGCTGGCGTACCTCTTCGACGAGGTCGACGCGAGCCGCCGGGCGCTCGCGGCCGGGCTGGGGGTCCCGACCGACGGGCGCGACGACGGCGCGATCGCCGAGGACGTGGTCGAGGCGGTCGACGACGTCCGCGGTGCGCTCGACGTGCCGAGCCGGCTCCGAGACCTCCCCGAGACGGACGAGGCGGACCTCCCGGCGATCGCGGAGTTCGTCGCCGAGGACCCGCCGATGGAGCGCGCGCCGGCCGACCTCAACGCGACCGCGACGGGGATCCTCGGCGTGTTGCGCGCGGCCTGGTAAAGAGAGGGCCTCAGTCGTCCGCCGCCGCGTACGTCTCCAGCGCGGTCAGCCGTCCGTCCGCCGCGTCGAACACGTCGACGAACGCGAACAGGGCCTCGCCGTCGGCGTCGAGCAGTCGGCCGCGGACGGCCACGCCGGGGCCGGACGGGTACACGCCGTCGACAGCGTGGGTCGTGTCGGTGTTCGGCCGCTCGTCGCGCATGAACGCGACGAAGCGCTCGCGCCCCTCGAAGGTGCGGTCGGGGCGCCGCTGGACGAAATCCGGGTCGAGCAGCGACGCGAGCCGGTCGTACTCGCCCGCGTCGAGCGCGTCGTAGTAGGCGCGCGCGAGGGCGGCCGGGTCCGAGGGCGTCGCCTCCGCTCGCTCCCCGCCCTCACGCCGCGAGGGCATAGAACTCCTCCGCCGAGGTCCGGGTCCCCTTCGAGATGATCACGTCGCCGCCCCGGAGGGTGGTGTCGATGTCGGGACCGATCAGCCAGCCGTCGTCCGGGCGGCGGATCGCGAGGACGCTCGTCGAGATGTCCGTCGCGGGCACGCCGTCGACGACCGCGGTCCCGTCGAGGTCGCTCCCCGCGCCGACCTCGGTCCGGGTGATGATCTCGTCGGACTCCTGGACGGCCATCTCCACGACCGGGTGGACGTCGAGGTCGCGGCGGACCCCCTCGGTGATCGCCAGCGCGGCGTCGGATATCTCCTCGGTCGCGACGCCGAGGTGGATGAGCCCGCGCAGCGATACCGGGTCGTCGGCTGCGGCCGCGGCGCGGAGCGTCCACGCCTCGAAGCGCGACTGGAGCGCGTCGACCTCCACCTCGAGGTTGCTCACCTCCTCCGCCAGCTCCTCGTTGTCGAAGAGGACGGAGCCGTACGCGAGGTCGACCGCGAGCTCCGAGAGGTTCTTCATCAACACGATCGAGTCGACCGCGCGTTCGAGGTCGTCGATCCCGGGCTCGGCCGCGGGCCGCGGCTCGAACGGCTCGCCGCTCAGCTCGGGGACCACGTCCGCGACGCCGGCCTCGGGGCCGCGCAGGAGCGTCACGTCGCCCGCCTCAAGCCGGGTGGTCGGCCCGGGGTTGAGGATCCAGTCCTCGTCGCGCCGGACCGCGATGACGCGGACGCCGGTCTCCGACTCGAGGTCGATGTCGTCGAGCGTCCGGCCGGCGTACGCCGAGTCGGCCGTCGCGGTCGCGCGGACGAGCGTCTCGACGCCCGCCGAGAGCGCGCCGCGCATCGCGTCGGGGAGCCCGATCTCCTCGGTGACGATCTTTGCGATGTCGCCCGCGGCGTCGGCCACCTTGTCGGCGGCGGCGATGACGCCGAGGACCGGCGCGAGCGTCTCCGCCTCGGTCGGGTTCCGCGCCGCGAGCATCAGGCTCATCCGGGCGCGCAGCTGGAGCACGTCCATCCGGTGTTCCAGCTCGACGACCTCGTGCGCGACCGTCGGGCTCCCGTGGAGGACCGCCGAGTACGACAGGTCGATCAGCAGCTCCGCCGTGTCCTTCATCTCGACGAGCAGGTCCTTGACGCTCGTCGGCTCGTAGCGGACCGTGCGCCCGTCGAAACGTCCCATGCGACTCCCTCTCCGGCGGCGAGTAAAAGGCTTGTTGCGGGGACGACGGGGCGGTCGGAGGCCCCTCCGACCGGCTCAGAGCGCGTCGCCGGCGACGTACCCGGCGTCTGTCAAAGGCCCCTCCGACCGCTCCGTCGCGTCCGGGTCGCCGCCGACCGGCGCGGCGAGGTCGACGAGCGCGAGCCACCCGAGGAGGCGGGCGGCGCGGTCGCGCCACGCGGCCTCCCAGTCGGGGTTGCGCGCCCTGTCGTGGCGCGGGACCCGGTCGCGGGTGGCCGCGAAGAGGTCGTCGGGCGTCAAGGGGGCCTCCGGCGAGGCCTCGCGCAGCGCGGCGAGCGCCTCCGGGACGAGGAGGACCTCCTCGCGGAGCCCCTCGCGGACGCGCTCGGATGTCGGCTCGGCGTCGGCGCGGACGAAGCCGCGCGGGGTCTCCTCGACCAGGTCGAGCGCGCGCAGGAAGGCGAGCCAGTCGTTCGCGGTCTGCCGGTCGGGGAGGTCGCGGCGCCGACGAAGTCGAGCGCAGCAGTCGTCGGTGTCGCCCGGCACGAGCGGGACCGCGCGCTGGTACTCGCGGAGCGCGTCGAGGTCGGCCGGGGGGTCGGGGACGGGCTTGAGTCGCATCGGCGGCCTCGCGGGCGCTCAGCGGTAGCCGAACGACTCCGCGAGCAGTTCCTCGTCGGTCTCGCCGACGGTGTAGACGGGGCCGTCGACCACGTCGACGGTGACCTGCGCCGGGGCGAAGACGCTCTCGGGCACGTCGTAGAAGTCCCAGTCCGCGTCCTCGAACACCTCCACGAAGGGCGTCCCGTACTCCTCGCCGGCGGTCGAGACGATTTCGTCGAAGCGGTCGTCGTCGCGGGCGACCTGGAGGTGGACTTCGCCGCCGTACGCGAGCGCGTCGTTCGTGCGCCCCATCGCCTCCGTCTCGTCGCGGGTCGCGGGCGCGAGCGGCGCGGACCCCGAGGCGTGGAGCACGTCCGTGGGCTCGTAGCCGATCTCCAGCAGGCGGAAGACGGCGAGCTCGGCGGCGCGGGCCGCCGTGGTGACGGAGCCCGCGGTCGAGCCGGTGGCGAACGCCGGGAGGAACACGCCGTCGGTGTCGACCTCGGCCAGCTCCGCGACCTGCTCGGCCACTGCCTCGTCGGGCAGCGCCGTCGACTCGACCGCCAGCGTGGCGAACTCCGAGGAGTCGTAGTAGCCGACGCGCTCGAACTCGGTCTCGCGGCCGACGAGCGCGCGGGCCGGCCCGGAGCCGAGCCCCTCGAAGCCGCCCTCGGTCGTGATCTCCCAGCCCGCCTTCTGCGAGCACAGCAGCGCGACAGCGGGGTGGTCGGTCGACAGCTCGACGTACTGGCGGGGCGCGCCCGCGAGCTCGCCCATCCGGGTCTGGAGGTTCGCCAGCCCGGCGGTCTGTATCTCCGCGAGGAGCAGTCCCGCCTCGACGCCGCCGGCCGCGTCGACACCGAAGTCGACGACCGTGGCGCCGTTGTCAAGCTCGTAGCCGACGACGTCCAGCTCGCCGGCGAAATCGAGCGCCTCGTCGACCAGCTCGATCGCGGTCCGGTTGATGCTCTCCATGTCCCGGCCTACTCGCTCACCGTTTAAGCCGTTTGGCTGTTCGGCTCGCGGGCCGCGCGTGACTCTGCGAGATGGTCCGCATCGCTGAATCAGGCGGTGGCGCGTGCCTCTGAGTGGCCGCCTTCGGCGGCCGCGAGGAGCACGCGCGAGGGAGTCAGTCGTCCGAAGCGAAGCGAGGACGACTGACGAGGCTGGGGAGGCGTGAGGTGCTGTGCGGGGTGGGAATCAAAGGGGCAGCCGCGAGGACCCCGTAGGCGACGCAAGCACCGCAACGAGAGAGCGAAGCGACGAGTGAGGAGCGCAGCGAGCGTACGGGGTCCTCGCGGCTGGGGCTTTGGGGGTGTCTGCCGCGGCGGTAGCAACGTATCGCCGAGCGGCTGGGGCTTTAGCGGTGTTCTCCGGCGATCAGCTCTCGGTCGTTCGTGAGTGGTCGATGAAGGCGTTCGACGAGTAGTCACCAGAAGCCGCCGTCGGAGTCGCTCGGGCCGCCGGCCTCGCCGGGACCGGACGGGCCGCGAGGACCGCTCGGACGCGGGTCGGGGTCGATCGCGACGGGCTCCGACTCCGCTCGCGGGTCGATCTCGCGGCCCTCCTCGTAGCGGACGAACGAGAGGTAAAAGGCCTCGCCGCAGCCGACGCCGTCCGCGTCCGGCTCGCGATAGGGCTCGTCGCCGCCGACATCGGTGCCGCGGACACCGTCGTGGGGATCCCAGTCGACGCCGTCGCTCTCGCCGCAGACGAACCGGACGCCGTCGGCTTCGACCGCGTCGTCCGCGTCCTCGCCGTCGTCCGCATCGTCGTCTCCCGCCTCGGCGTCGAACGGCTCCGTCGGCGCGACGTACGTCCATCCCTCCAGCGGGTACGGGGTCACCGACTTGTCCGCGAGGTACCCCTCGCGTTCGAGCGCGACGAGCGTCCCGCAGTGGGGACAGTAGTACGTGACCGGGTAGCTCATACTCCTCGTAGGGGAGCGACCGATATACAGCCGTCGCCGCGTCAGCTATTTGATCGTTCGGGGCGAGGGATCGGTATCTCCTCCGACACCTCACGAGACGGCGCCGACGACGCGGGCGGTCTCATCACCCGACGCCGACTCCTCTACGGCGTCGCGGGCGGCGTCGGGCTCCTCGGCGGCGGCGGCCTCTACGTCGCGAACGCGCTCGACGGCGACTTCGGCGGGTACGACGCGCCGGAGACGCAGCCGATGGTGTCGACGCGCGGGCGCCTCGACGCCGCCGACCCGACCGAGCGCTCGGGGTCGTGGGCGTTCGGCGGCGCCGACTCCGTGGTCCTGTACGTCCACGGGCTGGGCGCGGACGCCGAGTCGGCGCGCGACCAGGCGTACACCGCTCGACTCGCGCTCGCCGCGGTGACGGGCGAGGAGACGGGGACCGACGCGGCGGCAGCGGGCGACGCCGCGGTCGGGGGCACCCGCCCGGTGATCGGCTACTCGTGGGCGTCGAACGTCGACTGGGGGCCGGCGAAGGAGACCGCCGACGCCAACGCCGCGCCGCTCGCGGACTGGCTGACGGCGTGGGCGGATGAGGACGGCCGGCCGGTCCACCTGTTCGCCCACTCGCTCGGGGCCCGCGTGACGGGGGCGACGCTCCGGGGGCTGGCGGCCCGCGGGCGGACGGGCGTCCTCGCCTCGGCGTCGCTGTTCGGCGGCGCGGTCCCGGACGAGAGCGTCGGGGCCGACGGGCGGTACGGGGAGGCGATCGCGGCGCTCGACGCCCCCGTCTACAGCTTCCACAGCCGGAACGACCGCGTTCTCGGCTGGGTGTACCGCGCGTCGGACCGGACCCGGGCGGTCGGCCACGGCGGGCTCCCGGAGTCGGCGACCGCGCCGGACGGCTACGCCGACGTCGACGTCACCGACCTGGTCGCGGACCACTACTCGTACGTCGAGCCCGAGGCGGGGTGCGTGCCGCGCGCGGTGGAGCGTCTCGGGCTCGAATAGTCGGCGCGCCGACGCGTCCCCGGAACCCCTTTTACGAGCGCGGTCGACCGTTGGGGCATGATCGACGAGACCGTCGCCGAGATCCGGGCGATGCGGACCCACAGCACGTCCGCGGTGGCCGTGAAGGCGACACGGTCGCTCGCGGACCTGCTGGACCGCGAGTACGTGACCGTCGACGAGTTCGAGCGCGACCTCGAACACAACGCGGGCGTCTTGCGCCGCTCGAACCCCTCCCACGCGGCGCTCCACAACGCGATGCGCGAGGTCGAGCGCTCGATCGTCGGCGAAGCGACGAGCGTCGAGGGCGCGAAACAGCTGCTGGAGGACGTGATCGCCCGCGTGGTCGACGACATCGAGACGGCCAAGGGGGAGGCGGCCGCCAACGCGGCCGAACACCTCGACGACGGCGACACGCTGCTCGTCCACGACTACTCGACGACCGTGCTCGAAGCCATCGAGGACGCCGCCCGCGACGGCGCCCACCTCACCGTCTACGTCACCGAGGCGCGCCCGCGGACCCTCGGGCGCAAGACCGCGCGCGTCCTCGCCGGGATGTCGCGCGTCGAGACGCGGATGGTCGTCGACGGCGCGATGGGGTACGCGCTCCGCGACTGCGACCGCGTCCTGCTGGGGATCACCTGCATCACCGGCGGGACCTACTACAACCGCGTCGGCACGTTCCCGCTGGTCGTCACCGCCCGCGAGCTCGGCGTGCCCGTCACCGCGGTCGGCTCGGGCGCGAAGACCATCGAGGAGTTCCGGTTCGAAAACGAGTTCCGCGACGCCGTCGAGGTGATGCGCGAGCCCGTCGAGGACGTGGAGATCGAGAACCCGAGCTACGACGCCACGCCGATCGGGATGGTCGACACCGTGATAACCGACGACGGCGTCCGGAACTGACCCCGGAGCCGGGACAGAAGCCGCCGTTGACCGGCCAACGCCGCCGACGAGACCAAAACGCTTTGTGTGTGTACCGTGTTAACAGACCCAAATGACTGTTCAGCCGGGTTCGGCGGCGGTGTTTCAGATCCCCGATCGGGGACTGACGGAGGGGTGTTCGAGCGGCTGGTGCGAGCTGGGCGCGATCGCGACGGAACCGGGGGTCGTCACGGCGGTCGCGCTCGTCGGGGTGCTCACGCTGCTCGCGTTCGCGTACGTCCGGGACGCCGAGTCCGCCTGCCGCCGCGAGCGCCGCCGCGTCCTCGACGAGCGGGACGCGTTCGAGTCGTTCGCCGACCGCGTGTCGCGGATCGACGCCGTCTCCGTCGCGGCGGACGCGACGCCGACCGGGGTGCCGGCCGGCGCCCTCCGTCGGATCGACGGCGACGGCGGCGACCCGCCGGGCGGGGGGCCGAGCGGCCGGAGCGTCACCCTCAGGCGGGTGATGGCCGCGTACCGCGACACGGTCATGTCGCTGCCGCACTACCGGGCCGAGTACGACGAGACGCCCGCGGAGAGCCTGGCGGCCGAGCTCGGGCCCGACGCGGCGACCGCGCTGGCGACCGACGGCGCCCTGTCGAGCGGCGCACAGTCGGCGCTCGTCGACCGGAGCCGGCGCGCCGCGGACGCCCGCGAGCGGCTCGCCGACGCGATCGGGACGGAGATCGACGAGCTCGACGACCGCGAGGCGGCGCTGTCGGCGATCGATCGACGCCGCCGGTGCCTGGTCGGCCACCTGGACGGGATCCGGTCTGACGGCGAGGCCGACGCGGCGATAGACGTCTGGAACCGACTGACGGATTTGGAACGGGAGTGCGACGAACTCGCCGCCGACCGGCAGCGCTCGCTCGACGACCCGCCGCTGACCCCGGAGTCGCCGCTCGACGGGGAGAGCGGCCACCCGTTCCACGACTACCTCTACGGCGCCGAGGACGGACCTCGCTACCCGGTGTTGGCGCAGGTCGCGGAGATAGCCGACGAAGTCCGCGCGGACAGGGACCGCGTCGGCAGACGGATCGCCGGCAGCGACTGACTGCCGACGCGGGAAGCGGAGGAGGTGGCGGCGAGAAACTACAAACTACCGGTTTGTTTATGAAGGTAGGGCGGGACTGAGGGTGTATGAGTTGGCAAGCGGCGGAACGAGCGTTCACGGACGAGGCCATCGCCCGGGAGACGCTCCCCGAGATGTTCGAACGCACCGCGGAGCGGCACGCGGACCGGATCGCTCAGCGGTACAAGGGCGGCACCGACGACCGGTCGCTCGTCGCCGCCGGGGTGGTTCCGCCGGCGCCGGCCGGCGACTACGCCGACCTGACGTACGCCGAGATGCGCGGGATAGTCCGGAACCTCGCGGCCGGGTTCCGCGAGTTGGGCGTCGACGCCGACACGCGAGTGGCGATGTACTCGCAGACCCGCATGGAGTGGGCCCAGACCGACTTCGCGGCGCTGGCCGCGGGCGCCGTCGTGACGACGGTGTACGCCTCGTCGTCGCCGAGCCAGTTGCGCTACCTGCTGGAGGACCCGGAGGCGACGGTCGTCGTCGCCGAGAACGCCGAGATGCTGGCGGACGTGCTCGCGGTACGCGGCGACCTCGACCACGACCTCGACGCGATAGTGACCGTCGACGAGGTCGACGGCGACGCGGTCGAGGCCGACGACCTCGACGACGTGTACGGCCTCGGTGACGTCCACGAGCTCGGCGCCGAGGCGTTCGACAAGGCGACCTACGAGGGGTGGGTCGACGCGGTCGAGGTCAACGACCTCGCCAGCCTGATATACACCTCGGGAACCACCGGGAAGCCGAAGGGCGTCCGGCTCACGCACGCGAACTTCCGCGACAACGTCTCGCAGTGCTACCGGCGCTTCGCCGACCGGCCCGACCGCGACCCGTCGGTCCCCGGGATCTCCGCCGAGTCGACCACGCTCTCGTTCCTGCCCCTCGCGCACGTCTTCGAGCGGATGGCCGGCCACTACATGATGTTCGCCGCGGGCGCGACGGTCGCCTACGCCGAGAGTCCGGACACGCTCCGGGAGGACTTCGGGCTCGTGCGCCCGACGACGACGACCAGCGTCCCGCGGGTCTACGAGAAGCTGTACGACGCGATCCGCGAGCAGGCGAGCGAGTCGCCCGTCAAGGAACGCATCTTCGAGTGGGCGGTCGACGTGGGGCGCGCCCACCACGAGGCCGACAGTCCCGGCCCCCTGCTCGACGCCAAGCGGGCGGTCGCCGACCGGCTCGTCTTCTCGTCGGTCCGCGAGGCGATCGGCGGCAACATCGAGTTCTTCATCTCGGGCGGCGGGTCGCTGTCGGCCGAGCTGTGCGCGCTGTACCACGCGATGGACCTCCCGATCCTGGAGGGGTACGGGCTGACCGAGACCTCGCCGGTCATCAGCGTCAACCCGCCCGAGGAGCCGAAGGTCGGCACCATCGGGCCGCCGGTGGTCGACACCGAGATAGCGATCGACGGCTCCGTCGTCGGCGAGGAGGTCGCCGACCTCGCCGGCGACGTCGGCGAGCTGCTCGTCCGCGGCCCGCAGGTGAGCGACGGCTACTGGAACCGCCCGGACGCGACCGCGGAGGCGTTCCTCGACGCGGACGAGCTTCCCCCCGACGTCGTGACCGCCGGGACCCCGGCCGACGAGCGCATCGGCGTCGGCGGGTCGGACGACGGGGGCGACGCGGAGGCCGCCGCCGCGGAGCCGTGGTTCCGCACCGGCGACATCGTCCAGCTCCGCCCGGACGGGTACGTCGCCTTCCGCGAGCGCGCCAAGCAGCTGCTCGTGCTCTCGACCGGCAAGAACGTCGCGCCCGGGCCGATCGAGGACCGATTCGCCGCCAACGAGTTCGTCGAGCAGTGCGTCGTCCTCGGCGACGGCCGGAAGTTCGTCTCGGCGCTCATCGTCCCGAACTTCGAGCGGGTGGCGGCGTGGGCCGACGAGAACGGGGTCGACCTCCCCGAGGACCGCGCGGCGGTCTGCCGCGACGACCGCGTCCGGGAGCGCATCCAGGCGGAGGTCGACCGCGTGAACGAGGAGTTCGAGTCCTACGAGAAGATCAAGCAGTTCCGCCTCGTCGAAGAGGAGTTCACCGAGGCGAACGACCTGCTCACGCCGACGATGAAGAAGAAGCGGCGGAACATCCTGGACCGGTTCGCCGACGAGGTCGAGATGATCTACGACGACGGCTGACCTCGGCCGTCGCGGACGTTCCGTCGGGAAACCCATAACCGTCGTGGGGGAGTACGGTGCCCGATGGCTTCCATCGTCACCCCCCGAGTCGGGTTCGCCGCGCTCGGCACCCTGTGTGCCGGGCTCGGCGCCGGCCACTTGGCGTCGCAGGGGGGAGGCGTGGGCCCGCTGCTCGAATCGGCGTTGATCGTCGGGCTCTCCGGCTTCGTCTTCTACACGGTGTACGACCTCCCGGGCTGGGGTATCTCCCACTCCGGGCGGTGGCGAGCGGTCCGGATCGCCGCCCTCACCGCCCTCTCGTTCGCCTCGCTCGCCGGCGTCGTCTGGCTCATCTGGCTGCTCGAACACCACGCGTTCAAGCTCCCCTTCCTGATCGCGTTCGCCACGAGCCTCGGCGCGGCGGTCGGGTCCCGGGCGGGGCCGTACGCGGTGAAGGCCGACGAGCAGCTCGCGGAGGCGCAGGAGCTGGCGACCCTGCTCTCGATCAACGACCGCGTGCTGCGCCACAACATCCGGAACGAGCTGTCGGTCGCGCTCGGCTACCTCGACGGGATCGAGGACGTGGAGGACGACGCGGAAGTCGCGGAGCGCGCCGCGATCGTTCGCGACCACCTGTCGGAGCTCTCCGAGACGAGCGAGCGGACGCGCCGCATCGCGTCGATCTGGCGGACCGGGTCGCTCCAGTCGTTCGATCTCGTCCCCCTCGTTCGGGAGCGGGTGGACCGGGTGACCGCGGAGGACCCCGAGGCGGCGATCGAGACGGAGCTACCGGATCGGCGTATCGTCCGCGCGCACCCGTCGCTGCCGCTCGCGTTCGAGGAGGCGCTCCGGAACGCGGTCGAGCACAACGGCGACGACGTGACCGTCACGGTGTGCGTGGGACGCGACGGCGACGCGACGACCCTCGTCGTCGCGGACACCGGCGGCGGGCTTCCGGCGACCGACCGAGAGACGCTTCGGAACGCCGAAGAGACGCCGCTCGAACACACCGAGGGACTCGGGCTGTGGCTGATCTACTGGACGGTGACCCGGGGCGGCGGGGCGGTCGAGTTCGCGGAGAACGACCCGCGCGGGACCGTCGTCCGGATCCGGCTCCCGGACCGCCCGGAATCCGACGGCCCGAGCGGGCCCGTCCCGGAGGCCGCCGAACTCAGGAGACGAGCGAGACGGGCCGCGATGTGGGGGGACCCGGACGTCGCGGGCGTCGGAACGGGGGACCCGGAAGCGGACGAGTCCGCCTGAGCCCCGCATCGCCCGGTTAGAACGAGGTGCCTCGGACCATCACGCGGACGAGGCCGTCGACTCGGGCCGGTCGTCCCGCTCGACGTCGCCGTCGACGGGGTCGCGCCCGGTCACCACGGGGTCGCCGAACGCGTACACGGTGTTGTGCCCGGTGACCTCGACCGTGACGAAGTCGCCGACTTCGACCCCGCGCTCGGCGGCGTTCTGGACGATTATCTGTCGGTAGGCGCCGTCGCGGCACTTCACGGAGTCGCCGGTGCCCTCCTCGACGACGAGGGCCTCGAACGTCTCGCCGACCATCGACTCGTACGCCTCGCCGACGACCTCCATCTTCAGCTCGGACATCGCCTTCGAGCGCTCTTTCTTGACCGTCCCGCCGAGGCCCTTCATGTCGGCGGCGTCGGTGCCGGGGCGCTTCGAGAAGCGGGTGACGTTGATCTTCTCCGGGCGGACCTCGGCGAGGAGGTCCATCGACAGCTCGTGGTCGGCCTCGTCCTCGGTGGGGAAGCCGACGATGAAGTCCGTCGAGAGCGTCCAGTGGTCGAGCCGGTCGTCGAACGTCGCGACGACCTCGCGGAACTTGTCGACGCGGTGCTGCCGGCGCATGTCCGCAAGCACGTCGTCGGAGCCGGACTGGACCGGCGCGTGGATGAAGTCGTACAGCTCCTCGTTCGCGGCGAACACGTCGGCCAGCTCCTCGTGGATCCCGTGGATGCCGCCGGGGTTCGCCATGCCCAGCCGGACCCGGAAGTCGCCGTCGATGTCGCAGATCCGGTCGAGCAGCTCCGGGAGCTTCCGCTCGCCGTCGTCCCAGCCGTAGACGCCCGTGTCCTGGCCGGTGACGCGGATCTCCTTCGCGCCGGCGTGAACGAGGGCGCGGGCCTTCTCGACGTTCTCCTCGACCGACGGCGAGTCGACGCGACCGGTGGCGAACTTAGTGATACAGTACGAGCAGTTGCTCATACAGCCGCGCGCGATGGGGAGGATGCCGACGACGCCGTCGAGGACCGGCTCCGCGTCGGGCGTGACCGTCGGGCACTCCCCGTTGAGCACGTATTCGGGGACCTCGTCCCAGTGGAGGATCTCGGCGTCGACGTCCGCCTCGTCGAACAAGTCGCCCTGCGCGAGCGCCATACAGCCGGTGACGACGAGTTCGGCGGTCGTCTCGGCCAGCTCCTCCGCGCGCCGAAGCATGTTGCGCTCGGTCTTCTCGACGACGGTACAGGTGTTGAGGATGGCGACGTCCGCGTCGTCGGGGCCGTCGGCCGGTCGGTGCCCGCCGTCGCGGAGGGCGCGCTCGATCTCCCGGCTCTCTCCCCGGTTCGAGCTACAGCCGTAGGTTTCGATGTGGTACGTCGCCATCGGAGTGCCCTCACTACCGGTCGCGGGGGCAAAAGCGCGACGGATCCAGGCGTCGGTTCGGCGGCGATGCGGCGGTTCGGCGCGGACCGGGTTCAGTCCTCGGCGACCGCGGCGGCCGGGGCGTCGGCCTCGGTGGCGGAGTCGGCGGTCGCCTCGGGTTCGTCGACGGGGTCGCGCTCCGCGGGCGGCACGGCCTGGTAGACGGAGCGGCGGGCGTCGCGGGGGCACAGGCCCTCCTCGACGAGGCCGACCTCCGTGAGCTTCTCGACCGCGAACCGGACGGTGCGCGTCGAGAGGCGCGTCGCATCGGCGAGGCCCGTCTGGTCGAACCGGCCCTCCGCGTCGAGCACGTAGTAGACCAGCTTGGCGCTCGGCGGGAGCGGTTCGAGCAGCTCGCGGGTTCCTTCGTCCATACGTTACCTACAAGGGCGATTCGCGCATAATCGTGGCCCGCCTGTGCGCCGAGTGCGCACGGCAACCAGATCCTTATATAGTAGCTCGGGCGCGAAACTCGAACCGGGCCCCGTCGTCGCCGTCGATCGAAAGCTCCCAGCCGTGTGCGGCCGCTATCTCGCGCACGATCGCGAGGCCGAACCCGGTCCCCCGCTCCGTGCTCGACCGGCCGTACTCCGTCGCCTCCTCCGGGTCGATATCGAACCCGGCCCCGTCGTCCGCGACGTAGAACCCGTCGGGAAGGGAGCCGACGGTCACGGTGAGTCCGTCGTCGGCCCCGGCCTCGCTGTCAGAGCCGTGTTCCACGCTGTCGCCGGACTCCGTCCGGCTGCTCGTGGAACCGTGTTCCACGCTGTTCGTGAACAGGTTCTCGAACAGCGTGCGGAGCCGCTCTGGGTCGGCCTCGACGGTCGACGACGCGTCGGCCGCGTCGAGCGTCGCGTCCCCCGTGTCGACCGTGCGCCACGCGCGCTCGGCGGCCTCGTCCAGCGGGACGGACTCGATCTCGTCGACCGTCCGGCCCTGGCGGGCCAGCGCGAGGAGGTCGTCTATCAGCTGGCTCATCCGCTCGTGCGCGTCCTCGACCCGGTCGAGTTCGCCGAGGACCGCCTCGTCGTCGGTCAGCGAGCGCGCCAGGTCGGTCCGACCGGCGGCGACGTTGAGCGGGTTCCGGAGGTCGTGCGAGACCAGGCCGGCGAACTTCTCTAAGCGATCGATCTCGCGCTGGAGCGCGGCGTCCCGGTCGCGGAGCTGTTCGGTCCGCTCGGCGTGATCGAGCGCGACGGTGACGTTCGCGGCGAGGACGCGCGCCAGTTGGAGGTCGGTCTCGTCGAAGAAGCCCGGTTCGCGCGACCCGAGCGGCATCGCGCCGTGCTCGCCGAGCGGCACGACGAGGAGGCTCCGGAGGTCGCCGTACCCGACCGCGGTGTCGATCCCGGCGAGGTCGTCGACCACGATCGGCTGGCCGGACTCGAACGCCTCCCAGACCCGACCGTCGCCCGGCCCGAACGGGGGTCTGTCGCCGAAGGCCGCCGTCGCCTCCTCGCTTATCGCCGTCGGGCGGAGCACGTTCGCCTCGGGGTCGTACAACCGGACGCCGCTGTTCGGGAACCCGAGGATGTCGATTGCCGCGCGCGCGGCCACCGCGGCGATCTCCTCGCGGTCGTCGCCGCCGAACATCTCGCGGGTCGTCGCGTGGAGCCGACGCAGCGTCCGCTCGACGCGTTTCTGCTCCTCGATGTCGGCGTAGACGCTGTAGATGACGGCCTCGTCCGACTGCTTGACGGGGATCACGTGGAGGATGAAGTCGCGAATCCCGTCGGCGGTCCGGCGGCGCACTTCGAGCCGCGAGGGCTCGTCGCGTTCCAGCACCGTCTCCGGGTCGAGCCGGTCGGCGCCGTCCGGGACGACCGCCTCGCGGACCGCTTCGTACCCGCTGTCGGCGCCGTAGCCGAACGTGTCTTCGAACGCGTCGTTCGCGGCGTCGAGGCGGCGCTCGCCCTCCCCGAGCGCGACGGTGCGCACCGCCGGGAGCGGGAGGTCGTGGAACAGCGCCGTCAGTCGGTCGCGCTCCCGGCGGAGCGCGGTCTCCGTCTCGATCTGCTCGATGGCGTTGGCCGCGTGGGACGCGAGCAGCTCCGCGAACTCGATGTCGCGGTCGTCGAACGCGGCGTAGCCGTTCGAGACCGCCTGTAACACCCCGTGCGAGCCGATCGGGACGCTGATCGCCGACCGGATGTCGTCGGCGACCGGGTCGGCGACGTCCGAGCCCTCCCGCCGGTCGGCCCCGCCGACGGTCCGCCCCGGGGAAGCCGGGTCCTCCAGTTCGTCCGGGTCGGCGGGGTCGACGCTGAGGTTGTCGACCACCATCGTCTCCTGCTCGGCGACCGTGGTCCCGACGACGCCCTCGCCGACGTCGAACGTCCGGACCTCGTCCTCGGTGACGCTGTCGGAGAGGACGGCAGGGACGACCCGGTCGCCGCGGCGGCGGGCGGTGACGCAGCGGTCGAACTCCAAGATGTCCTCGGCCGCGTCGACCGTGCGGTCGAACACCGTCGCCACGTCGGTCGCGGACGCCAGCTCGGCCGCGAACTCGTGGATCGCCGTGACCTTCGCGTTCACGTCGCGGAGGTCGCGCTCGGCCCGCCGCCGGCCGAGCGCGTTCGCGACGCTGTTGGCGAGCATCTCGTAGCGGTCGCGTCCGGCGCCCTTCTGGAGGTAGTCGGTGACGCCGGCGGAGATGGCCTCGCTCGCGATCTCCTCGCTCCCTTTCCCCGTGAACAGCACGAACGGGAGGCCGGGGTCGACCTCGCGGACCGCCTCGAGGAACGCCAGTCCGTCCTTGCCCGGCATGTCGAAGTCGCTGACGACGCAGTCGACGCGCTCGCTCCGGACCACGTCGAACGCCGCCTCCGGTGACATCCTGGTGACCGTCTCGACGCCGTCCAACAGGCGCTCCACGTGCGTGGCGGCGAGGTCCGCCGCCCCCGGTTCGTCGTCCACGAACAGGACGCGGCTGTCGGTGGCCGTCGGTCCCGACGCGCCTGCGGCGGCCGCGTCGGCGTCCGTCGCCGAGTCGTCGGGACCGAAGTTCATATGCGTGTGTTTCCCTAGCGGTAATTTTAGCTTTCGCTCCGGCTACCGCTCCTGAAAATCGGGGACTACCCGTCTCGAACGGAGAGAAACGAGGGAGAGAGGGTCGAGGCGTCCTTACAGGAAGTCCTCGACGTGGTCGGCAACCTCCTCGGGGGTGTCGCCGACGGGGACGCCCGCGTCGTTGAGCGCGTCGATCTTCGATTGCGCCGTGCCCGTCCCGGAGCCGGAGACGATGGCGCCGGCGTGACCCATGCGCTTGCCCGGCGGGGCGGTGCGGCCGGCGATGAAGCCGGCGACCGGCGTGTCCATGTGCTCGCCGATGAACCTCGCCGCCTGTTCCTCGTCCTCGCCGCCGATCTCGCCGCACATCACGACGGCGTCGGTGTCGGGGTCGGCCTCGAACGCCTCTAACGCGTCGACGAACGAGGTGCCGATGATCGGGTCGCCCCCGATGCCGATGGCGGTCGACTGGCCGAGCCCGCGCTCGGTGAGGTTGTCGACGACCTGGTAGGTGAGCGTGCCGGAGCGGGAGACGAGCCCGACGTTGCCCTCGGAGAAGATGTTCCCCGGCAGGATGCCGAGTTTCGCCTCGCCCGGCGTGATAATCCCCGGACAGTTCGGGCCGATGAGGCGGGTGTCGGTCTCGCCGAGGCGCTTGTTCACCTTCGCCATGTCCTGGGTCGGGATGCCCTCGGTGATCGCGACCGCGAGGTCGAGGTCGGTATCGAGCGACTCGAAGACCGCGTCCGCGGCGAACGCGGGCGGCACGAAGATCACGGAGGCGTCCGCGTCCTCGGCCGCGACGGCCTCGTCCACGGTGTCGTAGACGGGGACGCCGTGGACCTCCTGGCCGCCCTTGCCGGGCACCGCACCGGCGACGACGTTGGTGCCGTACTCGATCATCTGTCCGGCGTGGAACTTGCCCTCCCCGCCGGTGATCCCCTGGACCACCACTCTGGTGTCGTCGTCGACGAAAATGCTCATTGGGTCACCTCCTCGGCGTTCGCGACCGCGCGCTGGACCGCGTCCTCCAGCGTCTTTTCGACCTCAACGAGGTCGGTGTTCAGAATCTCCATCCCCTCCTCGGCGTTCGTCCCGGCGAGGCGGACGACCACCTTCTTCGGGATCTCGTCGAACTGTTCGAGGGCCTCGTTGATCCCCTTCGCGACCTCGTCGCCGCGGGTGATCCCGCCGAAGATGTTGAAGACGACCGCGTCGACGTTGTCGTCGGAGAACACCATGTCGAGCGCGTTCGCGACGCGCTCGGCCTTGGCGCCGCCGCCGATGTCGAGGAAGTTAGCGGGCGCGCCGCCGTAGTAGTCGACCAGGTCGAGCGTCGTCATCACGAGCCCGGCGCCGTTGCCGATGATCCCGACGTTCCCGGAGAGGCGGACGTAGTCGAAGCCGTACTCGCCGGCCTTGCGTTCGAGGTCGTCCTCGTAGGACTCCTCGGCCATGTCGGCGAGGTCGGGCTGGCGGAACAGCGCGTCCTCGTCGATGTTCATCACGGCGTCGGCCGCGATCACGTCGCGGTCGCTCGTGATCATGACGGGGTTGACCTCGATCTCCGAGGCGTCGTTCTCCTCGTAGAGCTCGTACAGCGTCGAGAGGATCGACGCTACGTCGAGCGCCACGTCGGCGTCGACGCCGGCCTCGTAGACGACCTTCCGGGCCTGGTAGGGGTGGAGCCCGAACGCGGGGTCGACGTGTTCGCGCGCGATGGCGTCGGGGTTCTCCTCGGCGACCTCCTCGATGTTGACGCCGCCCTCGGTCGACACCATCAGGACCGGCTTGCCCTCGCCGCGGTCCATCGTGACGCCGACGTACAGCTCGTCGACGAAGTCGACGCCCGCCTCGACGAGGACCTGGTCGACCGTGTACCCCTTGAGGTCCATCCCGAGGATCTCGTCGGCGTACTGCTCGGCCTCCTCGCGGTCCGTCGCGATCTTGATCCCGCCGGCCTTGCCGCGGCCGCCCACGTGGACCTGCGCCTTGATCGCGGCCGGGTAGCCGATCTCGTCGACGGCGTCGAGGGCGTCCTCGACGCTCGTCGCGAGCCGGGAGTCCGGAACCGGGATCCCGGCGTCCGCGAAGAGAGACTTCGCTTGATACTCGTGAAGTTTCATCCGTGTGGGATCGGTACCGACACCGGCTTAAATGGTTCCGATTCGGCGCGAACCGCGGCGACCGCGGGACGGAGCGGACCGGTCGCGGCGGGGTCGGCGGACGGCGCGCCTTTTTGCCCCGCGGGCGCCTGCGGCCCGCATGGATCCGGCCGAGTTCCTCGACGGCGGCGCGGTCAGCGTGTCGGACGAGACGTACGCGGTGTGCCGGACCGACCGCGGACACCCGGACGCGTTCGCGACGGTCCGCGCGGACGGCGAGACGACGGTCGTCGTGGACGAGGGCGATGTCGACGCGGTCGACGCCGCCGCGGTCGAGCCCGGCTGGAGGCGCCTGACCTTCGAGATGGACCTCCCCTTCGAGCTCGTCGGCTTCCTCGCGGCGGTCGCAACGGGGCTCGCCGAGGTCGACGTCTCGGTGTTCGTCGTCTCGTCGTTCGCGACGGACCACGTGTTCGTCGGGGACGACGACCTGCCGGCCGCCGTGCGGCGGCTGGAGGCCCTTGGCTGCGAAATCGTCGACTGACGGCGGGGAAACGGAGGGCGCCTCTCGGGGGACGCTCGACCCCGTCAGTCCTCGTCGCCGAGGATGACGCGGTGGGTCATCGCCTCGGGGTCGAGGACCTCGTCGGCCTCCTCCTCGGTGAGGTGGCCGGCCTCGACGGCGGCCTCGCGCACGCTCTTGCCCTCCTTCAGGGCCGTCTTCGCGACCTTACTGGCCTTGTCGTAGCCGATCGCGGGGTTGAGCGCCGTCGCCAGCGCCATCGACTGCTCGACGCGCTCGCGGGCGAACTCCTCGTTGGCCTCCAGCTTGCCGACGAACCGCTCGCCGAACGTCTCGGCGACGTTCGAGAGCAGTTCCGCCGACTCGAGGAAGTTGTGCGCGATGACCGGCTTGTAGAGGTTCAAGTCGATCTCGCCGCGCGCGGCGCCCGCGGAGACGGCGGCGTCGTTGCCGACGACCTGCTTGTGGACCTGGTTGACCGACTCGGCGACGACCGGGTTGATCTTCCCGGGCATGATCGAGGAGCCGGGCTGGTTCTCGGGCTGCTCTATCTCGCCCAGGCCGTTCCGCGGCCCGGAGGCGAGGAGCCGGAGGTCGTTGGCCATCTTGTTGAGGCTGCCGGCGATGGTCTTGAGCGCGCCGTGGCCCTCCGCCATCGCGTCGTGGGCCGCCTGCGCCTCGAAGTGGTTCGCCGCCTCGCGGAACTCGGTCCCGGTCTCGTCGGAGATGTACTCCGCGGCGAGCTCCGGGAAGTCGGGGTGGGTGTTGAGCCCGGTCCCGACAGCCGTGCCGCCGAGGGCGAGCTCGCGGAGGTTCGACTGGACGCCCTCGGCGCGCTCGATGCCCTTCGCGACCTGCGTGCGGTAGCCGCCGAACTCCTGGCCGAGCCGGATCGGCGTCGCGTCCTGGAGGTGCGTCCGGCCGGTCTTGACGACGCCGTCGAACTCCGCCTCCTTCGCCTCCAGCTCGGCGTGGAGCGTCTCTAAGGCCGGCACGAAGTCCTTCTCGACCGCTTCGAGCGCGGCGACGTGCATCGCCGTGGGGATCACGTCGTTCGACGACTGGCCGTAGTTGACGTGGTCGTTGGGGTGGACGACGCGGTCGCCGATCTCCGCGCCGGCGATCTCGGCGGCGCGGTTGGCGATCACCTCGTTGGCGTTCATGTTCGAGGAGGTGCCGGAGCCGGTCTGGAACACGTCGACCGGGAACTGGTCGTCGTGCTCGCCGGCGATCACCTCGTCGGCGGCGGCGACGATCGCCTCCGCGGTGTCGTCCTCGATGAGCCCGAGGTCGCGGTTCGCCTGCGCGGCCGCCTTCTTCACGACGCCGAGCGCGCGGATGAACCGTCGGCTCATCGGGATCCCCGAGACGGGGAAGTTCTCGACGGCGCGCTGGGTCTGTGCGCCCCAGTAGGCGTCCGCCGGCACCTGCATCTCGCCGAGGCTGTCCTCTTCCGTGCGGTAGTCGTCACCCATGCGCCGACCTTCCCGCGAGACGCTGTAAAAGGTACTGGAAACCGGCAGCGCGCGGGATCGTGCGGGCTGCTACCGAGACAATTGCTACCGCGAGACGTTGTCGGAGCGAGGCGTTAAGCCGAGCGAAAACGGCCGAAAATCGGCGCAAACGCTTCCGGCTTCTATGTCGGTCCGTCCGCAACGGCCGGGCGCACATGAGCTCGAACGACTCAGCGATCGGCGCGGCGCTCGACCGCGACACCGTCCGGTCGACGAGCAGGCTCCTCATCGGCGCGCTGGCGATAGTCGGCGTCCTCGCCGTCGTCACACTGCTGCCGGGCGTCGACCGACTCGTCCCCTTCGCGCCCGCGACGTTCGCCGCCGTCGCGACGGCGGTCGTCGCGCTCGCGGTGGCGGGCACCCTCCTGTACGCGGCGCCGAAGTTCGCGCTGCTGACGCGGCTGGCGCTGGCCGAACCCGACGCCGAGGGCGACGCCCGGTCCGACCGGATCGTCGAGAACGCGGGCGGTATCGTCCACTGGCTCGTCGTCTTCGGGGCCGTCCTCGTCGCGTACCGCGGGCTCGCGGGCGTCGCGGTCCCCGTCCTGGACGGCGCCGCATGGGCGTACGACGCCGGGTTCCTGTTCGTCGCACTCGTCCCCGTGGTGTTCCTCGTCGCCCGCCTGACGGTCACGGTCGACCCGCTGGCCGAGCTGGTCGCCGACCGCGTCGCGGACGAGGGATCCGACGGCGACACCGCCGAAGCCGCCGAAACCGATGAGGCGACCCCGGACGGCGACGGCTGACCGGAAGCTCGTCAATCCTCGGTAAACAGAAACGGGAGCGTCACGAGCGCCCCGTTGAGACCGAACAGCAGCGAGAGCACCAGCCCGAGCGGCGGCTCGTCGCCCGGGTGGACGGCGAGGAGGACGAAGGACCCGACGCCGAGGGCCGCCAGCCCGAGCGTCAGCGCAGCGTCCGAGTACCGGTTCCACGCGTCGTCGAGCGCCGGTTCGAGCCGCGCGAGCGGCCAGTCGGCCTCGGCCTCGGCGTCGGCGCGGTCGGCGCGGTCGGTCCACGGCGTCTCCTCGGCCGACTCGCCGAGCCAGGCGTCCGCTTCGGCGGGAGAGTCCTCAGTCTCGTCGGAGCCGGAGTCGCTCCCGAGGACCAGTCGACGGAGTCCCGAGCGGCCGGCCGCCGCCAGCATCGCGAGCGTCCCGACCGCGGTGAGGGCGGCGAGGACGGTCGGTGACGCGAGGCGCGCTTCGGCGGCGAGGAAGGCCGCGAGGAACGCCAACAGCGAGACGGCGGCGAGGACCCCGCGTGCGGCGCGCACGGCTGCGGATGGGATCGGCATGGAGGGCGAGAATGGTTCGACGGGACCGGGGTCGGCGATCAGGCCTCGTCGACCGGGAGCAGCCCGGCCTCGCGGAGGTCGTCGTCGAGGGCGCCGTCGCCGTGTTCCGCGTACGCCTCAGGGGTGTACGTCTTGATCTCCAGGGCGTGGACGGACCGGGTCATGTGGTCGCCGACCGCGTCGTACACTAACTGGTGCTGGTCGACGAGCGACTCGCCCTCGAAGGCGGGCGAGACGACGACGGCCGCGAAGTGGGCGTCCTCGTCCTCGTCGTCGTGGATCCTGGGCGCGGTCACGCTGGCGACCGCGTCCGGGAGGTGCTCCTCGATGAGGTCCGCGACGTCGTCGGGTGCGATGGTCATGGTCCCGCTCGGACGCGAACGGCCAAAAGTCGACCGGCCCGGTCGAGCCTGGAGAGCCCGTGTCAGACGGCGTCCACGAGTCGCGGACTCGGGTCGCAGCCGGAGCGACCCCGTCTCCCGACCGTTCGCTAGAAGAGCGCCTCGCTCTCGTCGAGGACGCGCGCCGGGCCGCCGACCTCCCAGACGTCGGTGTCGATCCCGACCTCCGCGATCCGGCTCTCCACCTCGTCGGCGTGGTCTGCGGGCGTGTTCACGTACACCGACGCGCCGGTGTCGGTCGAGAAGTAGACCGGGACGCCCGACTCGCGCAGCTCGCGGACCGCGTTGAACACCGCGATCGTCTCGGGCTGCCAGTACACCCACCCCGCGGGGCCGGTCATCGTCGTGGCCGTCAGCGAGAGCGAGTCGTGTTCGGCGGTCTCGAAGATCCGCTCGAAGGAGCCCGCGCGGAGCGCGTCGGTCATCTCGACCAGCTGGTCCTGGACGTGCGCGGTCCGCGCCTGCATCATGTGGCTCGCGGCGGCCTCGCGGTGCGCCTCCTCCGTCTCCTTGTACGCCGGGACGTGCGCGGCGACGATCCGGAGGTCCTCCTCGGGGTCGAAGCCGTCGTCGCTCACGCCCACGTCGAGCCGATGCGAGCGGCAGTCCTCGTCGTTGAGACCGGCGTCGAGCCGCGAGTACGCGCCCGTCACCGAGCGCGCCGCCGACGAGGAGCCGCGGCGGGCGACCGTGGAGACCTCGGTGAGCGTCATGTCGAGCCCGGCGGCCTCGGTCAGGGCGAGCGCGGCGGCCGCGAACCCGGACGACGAGGAACCGAAGCCGATGTTCGACGGGAAGGAGTTCTCGCTCTCCAGCCGGACCGCGGCGTCGACCCCGGCCAGGTCGCGGACGTGGTCGACCACCATGTCGATGCGCTCGGCGGCGCGCCCGTCGACCTCCTCGCCGCCGATGACGTAGGTGTCCTCGCTCGCGTCGGGCCGCCACTCGACGGTGGTCGTCGTCGCGGTCGGGGCGGTACAGAGGCTGATGCTGTCGTGGTACGGGAGCCGAAGCTCCGCGTCCCGCATGCCGTGGTACTTGACGAGCCCCTGGATCGGGTGGGCTCGCGCGGTGGCCTTGCCGGTCATACCTCGGGAAGCGTTCGGCGGGGGATTAGTCGTTGCGATAGGTGGGAGGGAACCGACAGCCGTCGACGAGCGCTCAGTACGTCTCGACGTCGAGGCCGTCGATGCGCTCGAAGTGATCGCGGTTGCGGGTCACGACCGGTTCGTCGTTCAAAAGCGCAGTCGCCCCGATGATACAATCCTCTCTGTCGGTCTCCTCACCCCGAGCGCGAAGCGAGCCGGAGATCTTCCCGGCCTTTCGCATTACGGTCTCGTCGGCGACGACCGCGTGGCGCGTGTCGAGCACGTCGAGGATCGCTTGTCGGCGCTCTTCAGGAGCGTTCAACTGTGGAACCGCTTCGTACAGTTCGAGTACCGTTATCGAGGAGATCTTCTCGGGACGATTCTCCCGTTCGATGAGATCGAGGTATCGGACTGCGTCCCGATCGTCGTGTAGAACGTCGATGATGAAGGCGGTGTCCTCGATCATTCGACGTCCCGTACATCTGCGTCGATCTGTTCGCGCCGGTCGCGAGAACGAGACCGCCCCTCCTCCACGAGAGATTCGAGCTCGTCGCCCTCCTCTTCGGAGAGAATTCCTGCGACTTCCGTCCACGATCGCTCACCGGCGATCCGTTTGACCACGTCGGAAAACGACTCACCCTCCCGCTTGTGCGATTTGAGCCGCTCGTAGGCCTCTTCGTCGAGCGAGATCGTTTTCGTCGACATTACAGTACACAGTTGCGTGTGTATATTTAAAAATGTCAGCACCGAAATCGAGGTTACGACCCGACGGCAGGTCACTCTACGCCGATTCACGGACTAGCAAATAAATCACGACAACCAACAGCATCACGTCCAACTCCGCGATCACCGTTAGCGGAGTGCCGAACCCCCATTGCCACGCCCAGTCGCTGCCTCTGTCCTTCGCGTCTTTATACACCCATCTGCCGAGTGTCGCCCACAGGACGAGCAGCGTCGCCAACAAGAGCAGTTCGTCGCGGGCGACGGTAGCGCCCCAGATCCGATACGTCGGTAGCTGCGTCGCTGAGGGTGCGAGGACCATCGATGGGGTTGGATAGTTGCCCCGTTTATAAAAAAACCGAAATAGAGGAATTAACTTGTCCCAGATAACTCACTATCTCTTTCACTCGCTTCCGTCCCCGAGACAGCGACGAGATTGAGGGGAACCCTTTTTGACGGGGCGGCGGGTACTCGGCGCCATGACCGAGTACACCGTCGAGTTCGTCGGCACCGGCGAGACGATCGAGGTGGCCGACACGGAGACGATCCTCAGCGCCTGCTTCGACGAGGGGATCGCCCAGGAGTACTCCTGCCGCGTCGGGATGTGTCTCGCCTGCTCGGCGGAGATCGTCGAGGGCGAGGTGACCCAGCCCGCGGCCCGCGGCCTCACCGACGAGGAGGCCGAGGAGTACGCGCTCACCTGTATGGCCCGCCCGCAGTCGGACCTGAAGCTCGACCGCGGGAAGTACCCGCCGAGCATCGAGGACGACGCGGCGACCGCCGCGGGAGAGGGCGACGGCGCGGCCGCGGACGACGACTGAGTCGGCTCGGCGGCGCCGGTCGCCGTCCGGTGATCGGTCCGCTACTTGTCGGTCAGCTACTCGTCGACGCGCTCGAAGCGGTGTCGCACCACGTCGGCGTCGTCGTCCCACTCGAAGCTGCCGCCGTGCGCGCGGACCATCCGCTCTTTGTACGCCTCCAGCGAGGGCGACCCCTCCCGCTTCGCGTCTTCGTCGGTCATGTCGCCGAGCGTGCGCTCGGTGACCTCCGTCAGTTCGAACGCGACGCCGTCGACCTCGAAGGTGTCGCCCTCGTCGCCGTAGCGGTTCCCGCGGTGGAGCTGCGTCACGTCGCCGTCGAGCGCGCTCTGCTTCACGCGGTCGTTCGGCAGCAGGTCGGCCGGACCGTTCTCGGACATGCGGATCGGTTCGGGCCGCGGCGCCTTATGATCGGCGGCGGTCGGCGCTCGACCCGGTCGCCGGTCCGTGCGATCGGGGCGGCGTTACGGATATCGAAACGGTCGTCTCGCCGGTGCCCACGTCCGTGAATACCCGCGCTGCGGCCGGAGCCGAGGGATTCAAGATACTGCCGAGTCCCATCTCAGACGATGCGACAGGACCACCTCATCACCGCGACCCAGCTCTCGCGGGATGACATCGAGGCCGTGCTCGACCGGGCCCGAGCGGTCGCCGACGACCCCGCCGCCTACGCGGACCGGCACGCCGGTCGCGTGCTCGCGCTCTGCTTCTTCGAGCCCAGCACGCGGACGCGGATGAGCTTCGACAGCGCGGCGAAGCGCCTCGGGATGAACACCATCGACATGGGCGACGTCGACTCCTCGTCCGTCTCCAAGGGCGAGTCGCTGTCCGACACCGTCCGCGTCATCGAGGGGTACGCGGACGCCCTCGTCCTGCGTCACCCCAGCGAGGGCGCCGCGACGCTGGCCGGCGAGCGCGTGGACGTCCCCGTCGTCAACGCCGGCGACGGCGCGGGCCAGCACCCCTCCCAGACGCTGCTCGACCTCCACACGATCCGCGAGGACCACGGGCTCGACGACCTCACCATCGGGATCATGGGCGACCTGAAGTACGGGCGGACGGTCCACTCGCTGGCGGCCGCGCTCACCGAGTTCGACGCCAACCAGCACTTCATCAGCCCCGAGTCGCTACGGCTCCCGCGGTCGGTCCGCTTCGACCTGCACGAGACGGGCGCGCAGATCCGCGAGCACGAGGACTTAGCGCCCGTCCTCGACGATCTGGACGTGCTCTACGTCACCCGGATCCAGAAGGAGCGGTTCCCCGACGAGAACGAGTACCACCGCGTCGCCGGCGAGTACCGGATCGACGCCGAGACGCTCGACGCCGCCGACGACGACCTCACCGTCATGCACCCGCTCCCGCGCGTCGACGAGATCGCGCCCGACGTCGACGAGACGGACCACGCGCGCTACTTCGAGCAGGCCCACAACGGCATCCCGGTCCGGATGGCGCTGCTCGACACCCTCTTAGAGAACGCCGACCCCGACGAGGGGCCGGAGGTGGACCGATGAGCGAGCACGAGCTCCGCGTCTCGAAGATCCGCGACGGCACCGTCATCGACCACGTCGAGGCCGGGCAGGCGCTGAACGTCCTCGCCATCCTCGGCATCGACGGCGCCGAGGGGTTCGGCGTCTCCGTCGGGATGAACGTCCCCTCCGACCGGCTCGGCCGCAAGGACATCGTGAAGGTCGAGGACCGGGAGCTGTCGCAGTCCGAGGTCGACGTGCTCTCGCTCATCGCGCCGGAGGCGACGATCAACATCGTCCGCGACTTCGAGGTGGTCGAGAAGAACCGCGTCACTCGTCCCGACGGCGTGACCGGGGTGCTCTCCTGTCCGAACCGCAACTGCATCACGAACGCCGGCGAGCCGGTCGAGACCCGCTTCGACGTGGTCGCCGACGGCGTGCGCTGCGACTACTGCGCGACGATCCTGCGGTCCGACATCGCCGAGCACATCGACGTCTGAGTCGCCGACCGGGGGTCGGCGTGCGGCCGTCTCTCACGCGCGCCCTCCGGTAAGTTTTAGCGCCCGCCGCACGAACCGTATGACATGAGCAAGAAAGCCAAGCTCGTCCTCGTGCTGTCGCTCGTCGCGCTCGCGTACTTCCTCTTCGCCGGCGACAAGCAGCCGGTCGAAGTCGAGTAACGCCGCGGCGCCGCGCCCGCGCCCTCCGCGGACCGCACCGCCCCCGAACCGCACCGCTCGGCGATCCGCATCGCGCGGCGGCCGCCTCCCCGGCCGACCGCGGCGAGACCGTCCGTTTTTACCGACCAGCCACGTAGCTGAAGCCATGTACGGGGTCGTCACGCGCAACGCCGACGAGGTCGAGATGGAGCCGTTCGACCTCGGCTTCTACGAGGTCAAAGACGTCACCGGCCGGGCGGCCGAGCCGCTGCCGAACGCCGTGAACATGGTGTCGTGTTTCGGCGACAACGCCGCCGCGAGCGAGAACGAGGACCTCGTCCCGGTGGACGAGCGCGGCGAGCCGGCGACCCGCGACCGCGAGTACTTCGACTGGGCGTACATCTGCCCGACGCACCCCGAGTACCGCGAGGGCCTGTTCGAGATAATCGCGGACTGCGCGGACGCGAACGCCGGCGTTCGCCTCGACGACGTCGGGTTCCCCCGCGAGGGGTTCTGTCACTGCGACCGCTGCGAGCGCCTGTTCGCCGAGAGCGACCGCGACGACTTCGCAGACTGGCGCGCCGACGTGATCACCGAGTTCGTCGCCGAGGCGGCCGACCTCGTCCCCGGACGGCTCCTGCTCACGCTGTACCCCGACCCCTACCCCGACCACCTCTACGAGCGCGCCGGCCTCGACCTCGACCGGCTCGCCGACCACGTCGACGAGTTCGTCGTCCCGCTGTACGACACCGAGTACGCGACGACCTACTGGCTGGAGACCATCGCCCGGGGGTTTCGCTCGCGGCTCGGCGGCGACTACGACCTCCACGGCGCGCCGCCGGAGACGCCGTTCTCGCTGGAGCTGTACGCGGTCGAGGTCGACGTCGACGACCTGATCCACGCCGCCGAGGTGGCCGAGACGTACGCGAAGGACGTGTTCTTCGGCTACGACGCGAACAACGCCGCCGCCGCGCTCCGCCGGAAGGACGCCGACTCGCGCGACGGCGAGGTCCACCGCCCGGAGTAAACGAGGGGTTATATACCCGGCCGGCCGAGGGCAACTCGACCGGCCGCCGGCGTGCGACACCACCGGTCGTCTCGCGTTCGCGCGAGGCGGTCGCCTTTCAACGTCCGCGCCGTAGCGGCGGTCGCTCTACGCCGTTGAGCCGCCGGCTCGTCGATTTCTCCGCGGGCGCTCGTGCCGATCAGTGAACCGTCCGGTCGTCGCTCATGTCGATATCCGCGACCGGCTCCGAATTGCCGAACTCGGGCGCGGGGCCGTCGCCCGGCGCCGCCCACTCGACCGCGTTCCGAAGGACCTGTCGAACGTCCTCGTCGTCGTATATCGGGTACGTCTCGTGGCCGGGTCGGAAGTAGAACACCCTCCCGCTCCCGCGGCGGTAGCAGCAGCCGGACCGGAACACTTCGCCGCCCTCGAACCAGGAGGTGAACACGAGCGTGTCGGGCGCGGGCACGTCGAACCGCTCGCCGTACATCTCGGTCTCCGCCAGTTCGACGTACTCGCCGATCCCCTCCGCGATGGGATGGCCCGGTTCGATCGTCCACAGGCGCTCGCGCTCGGCGGCCTCGCGCCACTTCAGCGAGCAGTTGGTGCCCATCAGCCGCCTGAATATCTTCGAGTAGTGCGCGGAGTGAAGCGCGATCAGGCCCGTGCCGTTCAGGACGCGCTCGTGGACGCGGTCGACGACCTCGTCGCGCACCTCGTCGTGCGCGGCGTGGCCCCACCAGACGAGCACGTCGGTGTCGTCCAAGGCGGCCTCGGTGAGCCCGTGGTCCGGGCCCTCGTCAAGCGTCGCCGTGCGGACCTCGTGGCCGCCCTCGCGGAGCGCGTCCGCGACGACGGCGTGGATCCCCTCCGGGTAGACGTCGGCGACGACGTCGCTCTCGCGCTCGTGACGGTACTCGTTCCAGACCGTGACGCGTGCCATGCCCGTGGTCGACGCCGAACCGACTTTAGCGCTCCCCCGCCGCGCGGCGCCCGGACCCGAAGGCACTTCCCTCGGGCTGGAGATGACCGCATATGGCAGGTCCCCGACAGCTGTACCGACGCGCCGACGACTGGGCGCGCGGCCTCTCCCGGTTCCGGTACGCCGTCGTCACCGGCGTGATCGCGACGGCGTCGGTCCTCGTGGTCGGCGTCCTATCCGACACCTCCATGACATTTCAGGCGGTCGCGATGGGCGTCACGATGGCCGCGCTCTACTACGCGTTCGACATGAACGCGAGAGCCGACTGAGCGGCGAGAAAAGGGTCAGGCGGTCGCCTCGACGTCCGCGAGCCGCTCGGCCAGGAACTCCGCGATGGAGACTTCTGCCTCCTCGACGAACCGCGCGAGCTCCTCGCCCTCGGGCGACTCGACGACGACGGTCGGGATCAGCTCGATCCCGTACTCCTCGACTAACTCGCCCTCCTTCCCGTCCGGCCCCTTCGTCACCGGGAACTCCCGGATGCGGTCGTCCGGGACCCCGGCGGCCGCGAGCGCGGCGCCGAACTCGGGGAGCTGGCGCCGGCAGTCGCCGCACCAGTCGCCGCCCCACACCTTGAAGACGTAGTCGTCGGCTCCGAGCGCTTCGAGCACGGACTCGTCGAACGCGTCCGCGTCAAGGTCGGCGGGCGCGAGCGTTTCGAGCGTCATTTTGCGGAGGTAGGTCGCGGAGGCACCTAAACGGTGCGTCGGTGGCAAGACGAGCCCTCGGCGGTTCGCGGCCGACATCGATTGCCGCAGTCCGCGGGGCCTTTGGGTCGCGGTCGCCTCGGATCGGGTAATGGACGACGACATCCTGTCGACGCTCGGCTCGCCGCTGGTGCGGGTCGACGCGCCCGCGGGAACGACCGTGGCGGCGAAGGTCGAGTCCCGGAACCCGGGCGGCTCGGCGAAGGACCGTCCCGCGCTGTACATGATCGAGGCCGCCGAGTCGGCCGGCGAGATCGAGCCAGGCGACCGCATCGTCGAGCCCACTTCGGGCAACACCGGCATCGGGCTGGCGATGGCGGGCGCGGCGCGCGGCTACGACGTCACGCTCGTGATCCCGGAGGGGAAGTCGATCGAGCGCCGGCGCCTGATGAAGGCGTACGGCGCGACCGTCGAGCTCGTCGACGGCGACATCTCGGCCGCGAAGGAGCGCGCGGACGATCTCGAAGCGGAGCCGAACACCGTTCAGCTGCGGCAGTTCGAGAACCCCGCCAACCCCCGCGCGCACTACGAGACGACGGGGCCGGAGATCCTCGATCAGGTTGGCGACCGCACCGTCGACGCCCTCGTCGCCGGTGTCGGTACCGGCGGCACCCTCTCCGGGATCGGCCGCCGACTGCGGGAGACGTTCCCGAACGTGCGCATCGACGCCGTCGAGCCCGCGGACAACGCCGTCCTCTCCGGCGACCCGCCGGGCGACGACCGCTTCCAGGGGATGGGACCGGGGTTCGTCGCGCCGAACCTCGACGTCGACCTGATCGACGAGGTACACACGGTCGAGCTCGCGGACGCGGAGGCCGAGTGCCGGCGGCTCGCCCGCGAGGAGGGAATTCTGGTGGGCCAGTCGTCCGGAGCCTCCAACCTCGCGGCCAGGAACGTGGCGGCGGAACTGCGCGAGGCCGGGGCGTACGCGGGCGCCGAACCCCTCGTCGTCACCGTCTTCTGGGACAGCGGCGAGCGGTACCTCACCGCCGGCACCTTCGACGAGTGAGCGCCCCGCACCGCGGCGACGCTCGGGCGCCGACGACCGTCGCGTCCGCGGGCACCCGGACGTTGATTAGCGCGCGGCGCCGAGGGCCCCCGTGAGCACCCGCGACTCGACGACGGCCGCGCCGGACGCGGACCCGACCGACCCGCAGGATCGGCGCTTCGACGGGCCGTGGCTCGCCGCGCTCGCCGCGGCCGTCGTCGGCTGGACGCTGTTGTACGCGCTCGACTGGGCGTTCCTGACGCCGTCGACCCCCGTCGGCGCGGCCGTGGCCTTCGCGCACGGCTACCTCCTCGCGCCGCTGGCGACCGCGACGCTGCTGCTCGACTCGCTCTCGCTGGCCGAGCGGCGCGTCGCCGACCTGGGACTGTTCAAGTGGATCTACGCCCTCGCCGCGCTCCCCGCCCCGCCCGTCGCCGCGGTCTACTACCTCCACCGCGAGTGGCTGAGGCCCGACGACGCGACCCTCCTCGGGGGCCCGTGATGCCGGCCGAGGATGGCCGCGACGGCCGAGCCGGGGGCGACCTCGGGCCCCGCGGACCGGACGAGACCGGTCGCGTCGCGTCGCTCGTCACGGCCCCGGAAGGGGGCGCGCCGCCGGTCGGTCGGGACGCGGTCGACGTCCGTCCCGACGGGGTCGAGGGGGACCGCTACCGCCGCGGGGACGGTCACTTCCAGCTGGACGGCTGCGCGGTGACGCTCGTCTCCGCGGCGGCGCTCGCCGCCGTCCGCGAGGAGACCGGGGTCGACCTCCGCGACGGTCGACACCGGCGGAACGTGGTGGTCGACGGCTTCGGGGGCGGACTGGACCCGCTGCTCGGCGCGACGGTGGCCGTCGGCGACGCGCTCCTGCGGCCGACGCGCCGCCGTCCGCCTTGCGCGCGCCTCGAATCGCTCACCGGCGCCGACGGGATCGCGGCCGCGCTGCGCGAGCGCGGCGGGCTCTGCTGTACCGTCGTCGAGCCCGGCCGCGTGGTGGTCGGCGACCCCGTGACAGTGCGCGAGGCCGACCCTCGGACGGCGGGCGCGGCGATCGCCGAGCGGCTGCGCGGCGGCTCGGAAAGCGGTCACGAGTAGCCGTCAGCCGGTCCCGGCAGCCGGTTCTCCCCGACGGCCTCGGCCCGCTCCGGTACCGCGGGGCGCCCGAGAACCGCCCCGCGCCGGGCGGGTGTGCGTGCAATTCACACCCCCGCTTCGGGCTTTATACGGTCGAAGACGGAGACGGGGGCATGAATCGAACTCGGCGCGCGGCGCTGTCCGGACTCGCGGCCGTCGGCGCCGCCGTCGCCGGCTGTCTCGGCGGTCGAGCGACGAGCGGGGCCGACCGCGACGGGGAGTCGGCCGGGGCGTCGAGCGACGGGGCGTCCGGCGGCGACGGGAGCCCGCCGCCCACCGTCGAAACCGAGTACCACCTCGCGTACGAGCCGGCGTCGCTCCTGTCGGAGTCGCTCGACGGCGGCGTCGGCAAAGACGGGATCCCGTCGGTCGACGACCCGCAGTTCCGGCCGATCGCGGACGCGGACCTCGCGGCCGACGAGCCGGTGTTCGGCGTCGTCCGCGACGGCGAGGCGAGGGCGTACCCCCGGCGGATCCTCTCGCACCACGAGATCGTCAACGACGAGATCGCCGGCGAACCGATCGCGGTCACCTACTGCCCGCTCACCGGGACGGCACAGGGGTTCCGGCGCGGCGCCACGACGTTCGGCGTGTCGGGCCGGCTGGTCAACTCGAACCTGATCATGTACGACCGCGCCACCGACAGCTGGTGGCCGCAGATGCTCGCGACCGCGATCGACGGCCCGCTCGCGGGCGCGACGCTCGACGAGTTCCGGGTCGTGTGGACGACCGCGAGCGAGTGGGCCGCGCGACGGCCGGGCTCGCTCGTCATGACGGAGGCGACCGGCCACGTCCGCCGCTACGACAGCGACCCGTACGGGAGCTACGCCCCGGTGAACGGCTACTACGCCCGGAACGGGACGCTGTTCCCGCCGCTGGCGTCGACGGAGGATGGCCACCCGAAGTCCGTCGTCGTCGGGGCGCGCACCGCCGACGGCGCCGTCGCGTTCGACAAGGCCACCCTCCTCGACGAGCGGGTCCTGACCGGGACCGTCGGCGGGGACGGGGGGGCCGTCGTCGCCGTGGCCGAGCCCGCCCTCTCGACCGGGCACGTCTACCGGAACCCGGACGGGGCCGCGGTCGCGACCGACGGCGACGGGTACAGGGTCGGGGGCGAGGGCGGACTGGCCGCCGCGGACCTCCCGCTCGACCGCGTCCTCGCGTTCGACGCGATGTGGTTCGCCTGGGCCGGGTTCTACCCCGACACCGCGTTCGTCGGCGACCACACCTGGGCCGGGTATGGCCGCTGAGACCGCCGCGCCGACCGAGGCCCCGCGCGAGTGGCTCGTCGGGCTCGGCCGGCGGACGGCGTTCGCCGTGCGCGCGTCTCTCGGTCGACGCGACGGCCGCGCGACCGCCGCGGTCGTCGCGGTCGCGTACCTCCTCGCGTACCACGTCGGGCTCGGCCACCTCGGGGTCCGCGCCGGCGCGAGCGGCGGCGCGCCCCCTCGGTTCGACCTCGTCGTCGCGGAGACGCCGGGCGCGCTCGCCCTCCGCCGCGTCGCACCGTTCCAGTACGAGCCCGTGGCGCTGCTCTCCGTCGGGCCGGTCGAGTACCTCTTCGCCCCGGTCAACGCCGCGCTCGGGCTCGGGCTCGCGGCGCTCGTCGGCGTCACCCTCGCCGTCTCCGTCGTCGCGTGGCGCGGGCCGTCGGCGTGCCGGATCGGGGCCGGCGCGGGCGCGGTCGCGGGGGTCCCAGGGGTCCTCTCCGGGTTCGCCTGCTGCGGCCCCACGCTCCTCGCGGTGATCGGCGTACAGGCCTCCGCGGGGCTGCTCGCCGCGTTCCAGTGGTTCCTGCCCGCCTCGGTCGGCGGCCTGCTGCTCACGCTGCTGTGGGTCGGGAGCCGCGTGGACCCGGCCGCCGTCGGGTGAGTCCCGCTCGCCAGAAACCCCCGCTACGGCGTTCCGCGCCCCGCCGGGATCGAAAGCGTTGACCGGCGACCGCCCCGACGACACGCCCGTGACTGTCGGATGAACTGGCGGTACCGCCACGCGGTGTTGACCCTGTGTATGCTGGCGTTCTTCGTCACGTACTTCGCCCGGCTGGCGATCAGCCCGGTCGTCCCCCTGATCATCGACGACTTCGGCGTGTCGAACACCGCGGTGGGGGTCGCGCTCTCCGGCATGTGGTTCGCCTACGGGCTCTCGCAGTTCCCGAGCGGCATCCTCGCCGACCGGTACGGCGAGCGCCGCGTGATCCTCGTCGCCGTCGGCGGGACGACCGCGACGAGCCTCCTGCTCGCCGTCGTGCCGGTCTTCCCCGCGTTCGTGCTGGCCGCGGTGCTGCTCGGGCTCGCGGCGGGGCTCCACTACGCGGTAGCGACCACGCTGCTCTCGCGGACGTTCGACGACCTCGGGACCGCGGTCGGGATCCACTCGCTCGGCGGGCCGCTCGCGGGGCTGGTCGCGCCGGTGGCCGCGACGTGGGTGGGGTTCCGCTACGGCTGGCGGCCCGGCGTCGCGCTGGCCGCGCTCGTCGGCGTCCCCATCTTCGCCCTGTTCGCGCGCCGGGTGCGCCCGACCGAGCCGCGGCGCCCGGAGCAGCCGATGGCCGAGCGGCTCCGGCTCGCGCCGCTGCTCGAACTGGTCGGGCGCCGGGAGGTCCTCGTTCCGCTCGCGGTCGCGACGCTCGGCACGTACGTCGCGCAGGGCGTCATCTCCTTCCTTCCGACGTTCCTCGTCGAGCTCCGCGGGTACTCGCCCGGCTTCGCCGGCGGCGTCTTCTCGGCGTTCTTCGTCGTCCGCGCCGGCGCGCAGGTCGGGCTCGGGCGGCTCTCCGACCGGCTGGGCCGCGACGCGAGCATCGCCGCGGCCCTCCTCGGCGGGGCGCTCGGCCTCGGCGCGCTGGTCGCGCTCCCGGGCCTCCTGCGGCTCCCGACAGCGGTCGGGCTCCCGGCGCTCCCCGCGGTCGCGGGGCTCGGCGTCGCCGTCTTCCTCGCCGGCCTCGGGTCGAGCTTCTTCTCGGCCATCGACCCGCGGTTCATGGACGCGCTCGGCGACGCGGAGCGGGGCGCCGGGTTCGGCCTGATCCGGACCGTCTACACCGTGATCGGCTCGGCCGGCTCGGTGGGCGTCGGCCTCGTCGCGGACCTGCTCGGCTGGGCCGCGTCGTTCGCCGTCATCGCCGGCATGTCCGGGCTCGCGTTCCTCGTCATCTCCGCGAACGCGGTCGTCGGCGGGGGGCGGTGACGCGGGTCGGGCCGCGTCCGAGTCGGCGCGTCGGCACCGCGCCCCGTCGGCGCGTCGCGACCGACTCACCCGACGTACCGCCGGCGCGTCGACCGCTCGCCGTCGGGGTCGAAGACCGCGACGGTCTCTCCGGCGTCGTTGAGCGCCGGCGCGCCGCGGTCGAGGTAGTGGTCGGCGGCGGTGTCGGTCCCCGGGCCGATGTGGACCGTCAGCGTCTCGTCAGGGTCGAGCGTCGCGTCGGGCAGGTCGTCGCGCTGCCCGCCGAGGTCGATCGCGTACCCCGACAGGTCGATCGGCTCGGCGGCGGCGTTCCGGAGCGTCACCGACTCGTCGAGCGGGTCGCCCCCGGCGCCCGGGCCCGGATCGATCGCGTCGATCACGAGGCCGTCCGGCCGCGCCTCGGCCGCGAACGCCGTGATGTCGGCGAGGGTGTAGCCCGCCGTCGCCGTCGGCTGCGGGAGGCTCGGCTCCCAGTCGTCCGGCGCGGCGTTCGGGTAGGCGGTCTCGTCGGCCTCGATCAGCCCGATGAGCGTCTCGGCGACGATGCGGCTGCCGACCGCGCCGAGGCGCTCGCCGTCCTGCTGGAACTCCGCCTCCGCGAGCACGTAGTACCACAGCGGCGAGTCGGGGTCGGCGCCGCGTTCATGGGCCCGCAGCGCCTCCATGATCCCCGAGTCGTGGCCGAACGCCTCGTTGCGGATCGGATCGTTCCCCATCCGTGCGGCCACGTCCTGCCCGGAGGGGAGTCCGAGCGCCTCGCCCCGGCGGAGGTTCCGGACCGCGAGGGACGGCTCGCCCCCGAACGGGAGTTCGAAGAGCGTCGGCGCGAGCAGCGGTTCGATCTTCCGACCCGGCTGGAAGTCCCCGTCGCCGGCGTCGAGCAGCCGCGACCAGTCGACGACGAGGTCGCTCGGCACCGGTCGGCCGCCGCGGAGGTTCCGGCCGTCGCCCGGGCCGGTGGGGAACAGCGGCACCTCGCCGACCTCGTCGTTGACGTCGAACGCGTGGCGGATCATGCTGTGCCCGAAGCGGTAGGCGGCGCCGCCGAACTCGACTGGGATGGCCGGCGTTCGTCCCGGCGGCACGAAGAACTGCCGGCCGCGGTCCTCGATGTCGTCGAGGACGTACCGGTCGCAGATCCGCGGGAGGAAGTCGTGGCGCACGACCCACTGGTAGTGCCATCTGACGAGCCGCTGGGCGGCTTCGAGGACCGACTCGCCGTCTTCGACGAGGTCGGCGCCCGGGCCCCGGAGGTGGTCGACGACGCGGTTGTGGAAGTTCACGAACGCGAGCTGGAGCTGCGAGACGACGACGTTCTCGTCGTTTCGCGGGTCGCCGATCAGCGCGACGCCCTGATCGTTACGCTGGAGGTCGGTCCCGGGAAGCCCCGAGAGCCCGCCGCCCTCCGCCGCGTCCGGCGCGCCCGCCTCGCCGGTGAGCAGCTTGCGCTCGTCCCGCTCGTGGTCGTACAGGAACGGCGCGGCCTCGGCGTTCGTCCGGTACAGCGAGTCGAGGTCGAGCGCCGGCGTGCGGAAGTTCCGCAGCGCGGCGGGGTCGTTCCGCCGGTCGATGTCGGAGGTGGGGTCGAAGGTGATGTCGTGGTCGACGAACTGGCCGAAGATCCCGTACCCGGCCGGCGTCTCCGCCTCGCCGACCGGAGCGTCCGCGGGCTCCATCATCGGCGCGCCCGCCTCGCCCCCCGTGCCTCCGAGCGTCCGCAGGAACGCCTCGCTGCGCTCGTAGGGCTCCAACTCGGGGAACTGCGTGTGGAACCGGTGGCTCCGGACCGGCCCCGCCGCCGTCTGGGCCGCCTCGTTCATCCCCCGGTGTTCGATACCGCCGTGGACCGTCATCCGGCGCGCCTTCACCGTGAGGTGGAGCGCGTGCTCGGCGTCGTCCGGGGTCCGCCGCCGTCGCACGGGCTCCTCCGCGCCGCCGCGTGCGGGGTTGCGAACCGTAAACGAGACGTCGTCGACGCCGCCGTCCGTCTCGACGACGAATCCGCCGTCGTCGTCGGTGGTCCAGTGGCCGACCGGTTGGCCCCCCTCGCCCGGCCGCTCTCCTACGACCACGCGCCCCGCCAGCGGTCGGGACTCGTCGTCGACCACGCGACACCGGATCTTGTTACTTGTCCTCATGACCCATACAATTAAACATCAGTAGCAAAAAATTTTCTAAATGAATTTTCAACAGGTTTCGCGGATTATGCTGTGGGTAGACTGCGACCGTCCGGGGAACGAGACGTGAGAGCGGACGAGGCGGGTTACGTGGAGAAGCGCCGTGGAGAGGCGCGACGCCGCGTCACGTGCGACCCGAACCTTCGAGTCGCCTCGCCACGAAGAACCTCCGTGTACGACTTCCACGCCCACACGAACTACTCGGACGGGGCGTTCCTGCGATGGATGGTCGAGGCGGCAGCGGACGCCGGGCTCGACGGGATCGGTCTCGCCGACCACTGTAACGTCTCGCCGGCCCCGACCGCGCGGCGGTACAAGCGCGCGTTCGGGTTCAATCTCGACCTGACCTACGAGCGGCGCCGCGAGGCGATCGAGGCGGTCCGCGACGAGGTCGACGTCGACGTGTTCGACGCCGCCGAGATGGACTACGACCCCGCCCACGAGGGGGCTATCGCCGAGTTCCTCGACGACGCCGGCTTCGACTACGCGGTGGGGAGCGTCCACGAGCTCGACGGCGCGAACGTCCACACGCGGTCCCGCTTCGCGGACAAGCCGGAGTCGGAGCGGCGCGAGTTGGTCGACCGCTACTTCGAGAAGCTGGTCGCCCTGATCGACTCGGAGCTGTTCGCGATCGCGGCGCACCCGGACTTGGTCGAGCGCAACCCGCACCTCCGCGGGTTCGCGACCGAGGACCACTACGCCGCCGTCGCGGACGCCTTCCGGGACTCGCGGACCGTCCCCGAGATCAACGCCGGCCGCCTGTTGGACGACTACGGCGAGTTCCACCCGGCGCCCCCGTTCCTCGACCGGCTCGTCGACGCCGGCGTCGACGTGACCGTCGGGACCGACAGCCACGAGCCGGACGCGATCGCGCCCCGGGTGCGGGAGGTCGAGGCCGAACTCGCCCGGCGCGGGCTACAGCCCGTCGGACTCGATCGGGTGGTGAAACGGAGCTGACGCGCTCGGCTAACGGCCGTGACGAGGGCGCTGATCGTCGGACGACGCGGCGGCGTCGAGGTCCGAAGCGACCGGCGGGCGCCGGTCGTCGAACGCTCGCTCCCTCGCGGTACAACAGACCCTCCCGGGCCGTCAGAGTCGTCGCGCCTACTCCCGGTCGTCGTCGTCGTCGTAGTCGGTCGTGACCACCGCGCTGCGAATGTCTTGGTACCGCTGTGAGTTCTGTAGCTCTTCGAGGCCGATGTTGAGAGTCCCCGAGGCGCCTTGGTCGGTCGCGACACCGCTCGTGAGGACGCTCTGAATCCCCTCTTCGATGGTCATGTCTATGTCGTAGACGTCCGACTGCGGGATGTACGTCAACAGGCCACCGGTCACGGGGTTCGGCGCCAACGGCAGAAACATCGAGACCATCTCCTCGTGACCGGTCGACTCTTCTATCGTCACCGGGGCCTCGCCGGTCTTGAACCCGAGCACGTAGACGTTCTCGTCGAAACACTGGACGAGCTTCACCTCCTGAAACTTGTCGTCCTGCTCGTCGAGAACCACGTCTCCCATCCGCCGGAAGCTCTTGTACACCGTTCCGACGCCCGGGATCGAAGACACCACCAGATCGAAGACGTCCACGACCCGCTGCCCGTAGCGGTTGCGTCCCACGACCCCGACGACAGCGATGACGAGCACGAGGACCGCGATCGCGATGAGCTCGGAGACGAACGCCACGACGTCGGCGTAGATCCCGATCTCGATGAGCAGCTGGACGAATCCGCCCGACTCGATGCGCTGGATGAGACCGGCCCACCGTAGGACCCGAATGAGCGGGTCCAGCGCGTTCCGAACGAACCCGATCGCGATGCTGACGATGTACAGCGTCACGACGACGGGGATCATGATCGCGACGCCCGTGATCAGCGAATCGTACGCGCGCGAGTACAGGGATTGGCCGGTCTGTTTCGCCCGGGTCGCTACTTGGGAGGGGTCGCTATCGTCGGGGGACGACATAATGCGTTCCTCGCGGGGAACGGTAAAATAAATGCTCATTCACGCACCCGTCGACGGGGGCGCACCCGCTCAGCTATCGAGTACGATCTGGCTTCCGCCTCGTCGAACTGCGAAAATCGGAGATTTTTGGGCTCGACTTCGGCTTCCGCCTCGTCGAACACCGATAGGCTCGCTCCGCTCGCCTATCGAGTTCGACGAATCGTTTCACTCCTCGTCGAACAACGTCTCGCCCTCGACCATGTGTTCCTCGACGGTGTCCATGTCGAGCGTGAGCCCGAGACCCGGCTGCTCCGGCACCTCGATGTAGCCGTCCTCGATCACGTCCTCCTCGACGAGGTCCTCCCACCAGCCCAGCTCGTAGGAGTGGTACTCGATCGCGAGCGAGTTCGGGATGGAGGTGCCGACGTGGGCCGCCGCCATCGTCGCGATCGGCGAGGCGACGTTGTGCATCGCGACCGGGACGTAGTACTGGTTCGCCACGTCCGCGATCTTGCGCGTCTCGCGCATGCCGCCGACTTTCGGCAGGTCGGGGGCGACGATGTCGACCGCCTGGTTCTCGAGGAGGCGGCGCAGCTCGGTGACGCGGTAGCGGTTCTCGCCGACCGTGATCGGCGTGGTCGTGCTCTTCGTGACCTCCTCCTGGACCTCGAGGTTCTCCGGCGGCACGGGGTCTTCGAGCCACCACACGTCGTACTCCTCGATGGCGTCCGCGAGGCGCTTCGCGGAGCCGCCCGAGAACGTCCAGTGGCAGTCGAAGGAGACGTCGGCCTTGTCCTTGACGCGCTCGGTGACCTTCTCGACGATCTCCGCCTTGTGGCGGATCTCGCCGGGGCGGAGGTGGCGGTTCGCGCGGTCCTTCTCGAAGCCGCTCGGCACGTCGAGGTCGAACTTCAGCGCGTCGTAGCCGAGCTCGTCGACGACGCGCTCGGCCTCGTCCGCGCACGCCTCGGGGTCCGCCTCGTCCTCGGTGTGGCAGTCGCAGTAGACGCGCATCTCGTCGCGGTACTTCCCGCCGAGCAGCTGGTAGGCGGGCACGTCGAGGATCTTGCCGGCGAGGTCGTGGAGCGCGACCTCGATGCCGGAGATGGCCGTGACGGTGACGCCCTCGATCGAGCCCTCGCCGGACATCTTCTGGATGAGGTGCTCGTAGAGGCGGTCGATGTCGAGCGGGTTCTCGCCGACGACGAACGGCTTCATGCGCTCGATGAGCTCCGGGACGCCCGCGCCCCAGTACGCCTCGCCGGTGCCGACGACGCCAGCGTCGGTGTACACGCGGACGAGCGTCCACGGGAAGTTCCCGTCGACCATCGTCGTCTGAACGTCAGTGATCTCGACGTCGCGGCCGCCCCCGCGCGTCCCCGTGGTCCCCATCGTCTCGGCGGAGAGCTCCCGCATCGTGTACTCCGCGTTCGGGTCGTGGAGCGACTCGTAGTTTCGGCTCATACCGCGTTGGTTAATTCGGGACAGGGTAAACGTTTACCTTCGCCCGTCGTCCGCACGAACAGGTGGCTTTTCATCCCCGTGCGCGCAATAGCGCTCATGGTCGAAATTACTGATTCTCTCGCGTGTCTGTACACCGGACGGGTGGAGTCCCGCGGCGACGACTACGTCGTCACCGTCCCGACCTCGGAGATCGAACACGGAAGCGTCAGCGTGGGCGACACGTATCGGATCGCCGTCCTGGACCGCGCCGAATCGGCGGCGGAGTCGACGGGCGACGCCGACGGCGCGTCCGTCCCCGAGACGAACGGCGCGTCCGACGGGACCGCGTCCGACGACGGCCAGCGGCCCACCTCCCGCGGGGCCGCCGGCGCGGTCCAGCCGGACCCGCCCGTCTCGGAGGGGGAGGTACGGGACGTGACGATCGAGACGCTCGGGGACAAGGGCGACGGGATCGCGAAGATCGAACGCGGCTACGTCGTCATCGTTCCCGACGCGGAGCCCGGCGAGCAGCCGACCGTCGAGATCACGAGCGTCCGCGAGAACGTCTCGTTCGCGAACGTCGTCGACGAGTAGCGACCGCCCGGGGTCACTTCGCCCCCCGGTCGTCGGGATGTATCCGTTCCGGGGGGGTCGCCCGCGAGAACAGCGACCGCAGGTGCGACGCCGAGAAGAACGAGGACGGCTCGTCCATGTGGACGCCGATCTCGCCGGACAGCGCCCGTAGCCCGACCCGCTGAACCGGTTCCGGGAGCGAGTAACACCGCCTGATCGCCTTCCCGAGTCGGATCTCCGTGGCCAGCTCCGCGCGCCACCCGGACTCGTAGTCCGCGAGCGTCTCCGGGTCCGCCGGGTCGATCGCCGCCGCGGCCACGTCGGCCGCGCGCATCCCGTAGAGGATGCCGCCGCCGGTGAACGGCTTCGTCTGCGCGGCGGCGTCGCCGATCAGGAAGCCGCGGTCGCTCGTCGTCCGCGCCGGCGGGCCGACCGGGATGGCGCCAGAGCAGCGCCGGTCGGTCGTCGCGCCGTAGGCGTCCGTGAGCCGCTCGAACATCTCCGACACGTCCTCGCTCGGCGGCGCCGCCAGCCCGTACTCGACGCCCGCGTCGCCGCGGGGGATCCGCCACGCGAAGAACGTCGGCGCGGTGAGGTGGACGTCGACGTAGTCGCCCGCGTCCGCCGCGGGGTCGAACCCGAGGACGCCGTGGAGCAGTTCGTCCGGCTCCGGGAGGTCGAGCGCGCGCCGCACCCGCGACGTGGGCCCGTCGCAGCCGGCGACCATCCGGGCCTCGACGCGCTCCACGTCACCCGCTGGCGTCCGAACGTCCACGGCGACCCGGTCGGCCCGCTCCTCCACGCCGACGACCGTGTGGTTCTCTCGGACGTCGGCGCCCGCCTCGCGCGCGGCCTCGGCGAGGGCTCGGTCGAGCCCGACGCGGTCGATCACGTTGGAGACCGGTTCCCGCTTGTAGAACGGGTAGGACCGCGAATCCGGACCGCCGACGTGGAAGCGGGCCCCGTACACCCGGTTCTGGAGGAGGTCGTCGCGGGCGCCGTCGGGGGCGTACTCCCACACGTCGTCGGAGACGTGCCCGGAGCAGGCGAGCGGCTCGCCGACCGACCCCTTCTCAAAGGCGACGACGTCGCGGCCGTCCTCGGCCGCGCGTCGGGCGAACCGCGACCCCGGCGGTCCCGCGCCGACGACGACGAAGTCGTACATGGTCGGGTCGTGGTGACGGGGGTAGTTAAGCGCGACGCGCCGACCCGGCCGGTCCCGACGGAGCGAGGGCCGAGGGGTCGGAACGGCCGCCTACTCGGACGACTCCCGCGTTTCCAGCCACGAGAGCGCCGCGTCGAGGTCCGTCCGCGGCGGCGAGCAGGTGAAGCCCTCGCAGACGTACGCGGTCGGTTCGCCGTCGACCGCGTCGCGGCCCGCCCAGATCGGCGGGGCCTCCGCCATGCCGAGGCGGTCGAGCCACTCGTCGAGGTCCGCATCTGTAGCGGGTCGCGGCGCGACCAGCGCGCCCGGCAGGTATCGCTCGCCGAGCGTCTCGCGCCAGTCGTCGGGGACCGCGTCGGCGGCGACGGTCACCTCGATCCCGCCGGTCTCGACCAGGTCGACCGCCCGCACGAGTGAGGCGTGTTCGAGCGGGCTCCCGCGGATCCGGTCGGCGTGGGTCCGCACGACGCGCTCGGCGATCTCGCGGAACTCGCCGTCCGTCCGGAAGCCGTCGAGGAGCGCGAGCGTCTCGGCGGCGACCCCGAGGCTCGACGGCGTCGACCGGTCGGTGAACTCCTGCGGCCGCGCGATGAGGGGGCCGGCGTCGGCGGTCTCGCCGCCGGCGTCGCTGGAGCCGTCTCGCGCCTCGCCGTCGAGGTCGCGGGTGAAGTAGATCGTCCCGTCGTCGGCGTCGTGGAACTCGTCGACGAGCGCGTCGGCGAGGTCGAGCGCGAACCCGAGCGGCTCCGGGTCGCCGGTCGCCGCGTAGGTGTCGAGCGCGCCGCGCGCGAGGAACGCGTAGTCGTCGAGGTACCCCGGCCCGCGCACGTCGCCGTCGAGCCAGCGCCGGGCGAGCGCGCCGGTCTCGCGGTCGGCGTCGTAGAGGCGCTCGCGACAGAAGTCGAGCGCCTCGCGGGCGATCTCGGCGTACGCCTCGCCGAGCGCGCTCCCGGCCCGCGCGAACGCGGAGATCGCTCGCCCGTTCCACGAGGCCAGCACCTTCTCGTCGCGGGCGGGACGCGGGCGCTCCTCGCGGGCGTCGAACAGCTCCGTGCGCGCCTCGGTCAGGACTTCTCGGACCGCCTCGGGCGACAGGTCGCGGTCGGCGGCCAGCTCCTCGACGGACGCGGCGATCGTCGGGACGGTCGTGCCGCGCTCGAAGTTGCCCCCGGCCCGGATCCCGTACCGCTCCTTGGCGAGCGGCGCGGCCGGCTCGTCGAGGACGGCGTCGACCTCCTCGGGGGTCCACACGTAGAACGCACCCTCGACGTCTCCCTCCCCGTCGTCGCCCCCGCGGCCCGCGGGCGGTCGGCTCCGCGCGTCGAGGGTGCTGAAGAAGCCGCCGCCCTCGTGGCGGAGCTCGCGGTCGAGGAACGCGAGCGACTCGCTCGCGACGCGGGCGTACGCGGGGTCGCCCGCGAGGCGGTAGCCGTCGAGGTAGGCCATCGGCAGCTCGGCGTTGTCGTACAGCATCTTCTCGAAGTGCGGGACCGTCCACTCGCGGTCGACCGCGTAGCGGTGGAACCCCCCGCCGATCTGGTCGTACATGCCCCCGCGGGCCATCCCGTCGAGCGTGCCGGTCGCGGCCGACAGCAGGGCGTCGCGGCCGCGCCCGGCGTAGGCGCGCATCAGGAGGTCGATCCGCCCGGGCATCGGGAACTTCGCGCCGCCGCTCCCGAAGCCGCCGTGCTCCTCGTCGTAGCCGCGCAGCGCCGCCGCGGCCGCGGTGTCGAGCAGGTCGTCGCCGGCGGGACCGGCCGCGTCCTCACCGTCCGGACCGGCCGCGTCCGGCGTCGGCACCGACTCCAGCTCGTCGCGCGCGCTCTCGGCCCACTGGTCGGCGCGCCGCCGCATCTCCTCGCGCTGCTCGGGGTCGCTCCAGGAGTCGGCGATGCGTTCACAGAGGTCGCGGAAGCCGGGCTGGTTCCGCCGCGGCTCGGGCGGGAAGTAGGTCCCGACGTAGAACGGCCTCCCCTCCGGGGTACACCACGCCGAGAGCGGCCACCCGCCGCCGCCCGTGACCAGCTGGCAGACGGTCATGAACGTGCTGTCGACGTCGGGGCGCTCCTCCCGGTCGACCTTGATCGAGACGAACTCCTCGTTGAGCAGCGCGGCGACCGACTCGTCCTCGAAGCTCTCCTCGGCCATGACGTGACACCAGTGACACGAGGAGTAGCCGATGGAGACGAACACCGGAACGTCGTGCTCCTGAGCGCGCTCGAACGCCTCGTCGCCCCACGGCTGCCAGTTGACGGGGTTGTCGGCGTGCTGTTGGAGGTACGGGCTCGCCTCGCCGTCGAGGCGGTTCCGCTCGGTCGGCTGTGACATGGGCTCGATTCGGCCCGGCGGGGCAAAAGCCGTCCGCACCGGGGCGATTCCCGCTTCGGGCGCAGTTCTATCCACGTCCGCGCATATATCGGGCCCGATAGAGAGTAAGGTTTACACTACCGTGCGGACACCCGTCGGGCATGACGGAGACCGTACTCGTGGTGGGGGGCGGCGGGCGCGAACACGCGATCGCCCGCGCCGTGGCCGACGACTGCGCGCTGTACGCCTGCGCCGGCGTTCGGAACCCGGGGATCCGACGGTTGGCGGACGGGTTCGCGGCGATCGACGAGACCGATCCGGCCGCGGTCGCCGACTACGCGACCGAGGTCGGCGCGGACCTCGCGGTCATCGGCCCGGAGTCGGCGCTTGAGGCGGGGGTCGCGGACGCGCTCGACGACGCCGGCGTGTACGCCTTCGGCCCGCGGGCCGCCGAGGCCCGGCTGGAGACCGACAAGGCGTACCAGCGGGAGTTCATGGAGGAGCACGCGATCCCGGGCTGTCCGGACTACGCGGTGTTCGACGACACGGAGGCGGCCTGCGAGTACATCGACGAGTACGACGGCGACCTCGCGGTCAAGCCCGCCGGGCTCACCGGCGGGAAGGGCGTGAAGGTGATCGGCGACCAGGTGACGAGCGAGGAGGCGAAGGCGTACCTCCGCGACTCCGGCTACGACCGCGTGGTGCTGGAGGAGCGACTCGTCGGCGAGGAGTTCACGATCCAGGCGTTCGTCGCCGACGGCGATCTGCGGACGACGCCGGCGGTCCAGGACCACAAGCGCGCCTACGAGGGCGACGAGGGACCCAACACCGGCGGGATGGGCTCGTACTCCGATACGGGGCGCTCGCTGCCGTTCATGCGCGACGGCGACTACGAGGCCGCGGTCGACGTGTTAGCGGCGGTCGTCGACGCGCTCCCCGAGTACAAGGGCGTCCTCTACGGCCAGTTCATGCTCACGGACGCGGGCCCGAAGGTCGTCGAGTTCAACGCGCGCTTCGGCGACCCGGAGGCGATGAACACGCTGCCCGTCCTCGACACGCCGTTCGTCGACGTGCTCGCCGCCGCGCGCGACGGCGAGCCGCTCCCGGAGCTCTCCTTCTCCGGCGAGGCGACCGTCTGTAAGTACGCCGTGCCGGACGGCTACCCGACCGACCCCGACGCGGGCGCCGAGATCGCGGTCGACGAGGAGCACGCGGGCGACGCGCTCCTCTACTACGCCAGCGTCGACGAGCGCGACGGGCGCCTGTACACGACCACGTCGCGGGCGTTCGCCGTCGTCGGCCGCGGCGACTCCGTCGCGGCCGCCGAGGCGCAGGCGGAGGACGCCCTGGCGGCCGCGGGCGATCGCGTCCGCATCCGTCACGACATCGGTACAGCCGATCTCGTTCAGCGCCGGATCGACCACATGGACGACCTCCGGAGCTGACCGGCGCCGGGCGCCGACCGCCCGGAGCGACCCTTTTATTCTCCCCGACCGAAGGGACGGACGTGACCGACGACGACGCGGCGCGCGACGACGCCGAACCTCCACGAAGCCACGGACTCGACCGATTCCCGACGCCGGGACCCCGGAACTCCCTGTGGTCGTGGCCCGACGCGAAGTCGCCGCTCGCGGTCGTCCGAAACTACGTCGTGATCGTCCTCGCGCGGATCTGTCCGAGCCTCCGCCTGAAGAACTGGCTGCTGCGCCGGATCGGCGTCACGGTCGGTACCGGGGTCGCGTGGGGGCTGGAGTCGACCCCGGACGTGTTCTGGCCCGAGCGGATCCGCGTGGACGACGACGCGATAATCGGGTACGACGCCACGCTGCTGTGCCACGAGTTCCTCACCGACGAGTACCGGCTCGGCGACGTGGTCGTCGAGGCGGACGCGATGGTCGGCGCGGGCGCGGTCGTCCTGCCCGGCGTCACCGTCGGCGAAGGCGCGCGGGTCGCCGCGAACTCGCTCGTCTCGGAGGACGTGCCGCCGGGCGCGACGGTCGCGGGCGTGCCCGCGGAGGTCGTGTCGCGAGCCGACGGCGCCGCGGGCGGCGACTGACCGACCCGACGACTACGCCGCGTCTTCGCTCGCGCCGTCGTCCGCGGCGGTCCGGTCGCCCTCGCCGGCCGTCTCCTCGGCGTCGGTGATGTGCGCCTCGGTGCTCACGCGGTCTAAGTCGACGCCGACCTCCTCAGCGACGGCGTCGAGGACGGCGCGCTGTTCGGCCATCTCGTTTTCGAGCGTCTTGACGCGCTCGGAGGTGTCTATCACCGTCTCTTGGGTCTCGTCGACCTCGTCGCGGAGCTCGCTGATCTTCTTGTAGGTGCGCTCCGCGCGGTCGGCGAGCGTCTGAACCTTCTTCGCGGTGTCGCCGAATCCCATACCGGCGAGTCGGTCCGGCGGTACGTGTGCTTTTCCGTTCGGTTCGGGTCGGCCGGGCGGTTCCTCCCATGCCGGGTGCCTTCCCTCCCGTCGACCGTCTCCGGAGAGCGCCCCGCCGACGGTGGACTTTTGCCCGACTCGCCCGTGATCGGTGTATGAGCGTCGACCGGATCCTCCTGACCAACGACGACGGCGTCGACGCCGCGGGGCTGCGCGCGCTCTACGACGCCCTCGCGACCGAGTACGCCGTGACCGTCGTCGCGCCGGCCGACGACCAGTCGTCGGTCGGGCGACTGCTCTCCGACGACGTATCGGTCGCCGACCACGAGCTGGGGTACGTCGTCGAGGGGACCCCGGTCGACTGCGTCGTCGCAGGACTCGACGAGCTGGTCCCCGAGACGGACCTGGTCGTCGCCGGCTGTAACGAGGGCGCGAACCTCGGGGCGTACACCCTCGGGCGGTCCGGGACGGTCTCGGCCGCCGTCGAGGCCGCGTTCTTCGGCGTGCCCGCGGTGGCGGCGTCGATGTACGTCCCCGGCGGCGACGACTGGTGGAAGCGGGAGTTCGAGGGCGACGACTTCGCGCACGCCGCCCGCGCGACGCGGTTCCTCGTCGACGAGGCGGTCGACGCCGGCGTGTTCGAGCGGGCTGACTACCTCAACGTGAACGCGCCCATCGCGGACGAGGACCGCGCGCCGCTCCGCGTCACGACGCCCTCGACGTGGTACGGGATGCGCGCGGAGCGGAACGGCGACGGCCGCGTCGGGTTCTCCGACCCGATCTGGGGCCGGATGAACGACGGCGACGTGCCGGACCCCGTGGGGACCGACCGGCGCGCCGTCGTCGACGGCGAGGTGTCGGTCTCGCCGCTCTCCGTGCCGCACGCCGCGGCGACGAACGCGGGCCTCGACGACCTCGCCGACGCCTACGAATCGGCGGTCCGGTCCTGACGCGCCACCGGAACAGAGGCGCGCGAGCTATTCGCCGTCGCCGGTGCTGACGGTCACCTTCGCCTCGCTCAGCACGCGGTCGCCCATCTCGTAGCCGGGCTCGTACACCTCGTGGATCGTCCCCTCTGGGCGGTCGCTGTCGACGCGGAGCATCACCTGGTGGCGAGCCGGGTCGACCTCCTCGCCCGGCTCCGGTTCGATGGGTTCGACCCCCTCGTCGGCGAGCACGTCGTCGAACTTCTCCAGCGTCGACTCGACGCCGGGGCGGAGGTCGCTCCCCTCCTCCTGGTCGAGCGCGCGGAGGAGGTCGTTCCGGACGGGCGCGATCCGCTCGACGAGCGCCTCGGAGGCGCGCTCGCGGATCTCCTCCTGCTTCCGCTTCGCGCGCTGCTTGTAGTTGCTGAAGTCCGCCTTCACGCGGGCGAGCTTGCTCGTCAGTTCCTCGACCTCCTCGTCGCGCTCGCGCAGCGCCTCGCGGGTGTCGGCGAGGTCGGCCTCCAGCGCCGCGACCTCGCGCGCGAGCGCCTCGTCGTGCTCGGCGACGGCCGCGGCGAGCGCCTCGTCGTCGTGACGGGCGTCGCCGTCGGTCGACCCGACGGTCGCGTCCTCGGCGGTCGCCTCCGCCGTGCCGTTCGTCCGCGCCGCGTCGCCCTCGTCGTCCTCGGGTGACTCGACGTCGACGGCGTCGTCGTCGCTCATACCCGATCGAAGTCGGTCGGCGGGGATAAGCGTTCAGAAGCGCGGCGCCGCGTGCCCGAGCGTCCGGCGGCGACCTGCCGTCGGGCCGGCAGCGCCGTGGCGACGCCGTTCGTCCGGCTGAACCGGTACGGGCTCGTCGCCGCCGGGTCGGTGCCGGCGACGGTCGTTCCCGTCGTCCCGTTCGTCGCGCTCCAGCGGTACTACGGGGCGGGAGATGGTGGTCGCAGTCGCCGACTGAGCCGGCGTCGTCGTCCCGTTTTCGTCGTCAGAACGAACGCAGATCCTGTTCCCCGAGGCGCTCAGTCCTCCGGGTCCTCGCCGCGCGCCCGCTTGTACATCGCGAGGGCTTCCTCGCGGCGCTCGGAGTGGTCGACGATCGGCGGCGGGTACTCCGGCGCGGCGTTCGCGCGCTGGGTGGGCGACAGCTCGTGCCACTCGTGGATCAGGTCGGCGTCGAGCCCGCGGAGCTCCGGGACGTACTCCGTGATGTACTCCGCGTCGGGGTCGTAGCGCTCGCCCTGCGTCATCGGGTTGAAGATGCGGAAGTACGGCTGCGCGTCGGTCCCGGTCGAGGCCGCCCACTGCCACCCGCCGTTGTCGTTGGCGGTGTCGTGGTCGGCCAGGTGCTCGCGGAAGTGGTCGTAGCCGTGGCGCCAGTCCGCGAGGAGGTCCTTCGTGAGGAAGGAGGCGACGATCATCCGCACCCGGTTGTGCATGAACGCCTCCTCGCGCAGCTGGCGCATCCCGGCGTCGACGATGGGGTACCCCGTCTCGCCGCGCTTCCACGCGGCGATCTCCTCGGGGTCGTCGCGCCAGTCGATCCCCTCCTCGTACTCCTTGTAGTTCTCGGAGACCACCTCCGGGTTGTGGAAGAGGACCTGCGTGTAGAACTCCCGCCACGCCAGCTGCTGTTGGAACTCCTCGACCTGCTCCGGGGCGTCCTCGGGCCGCGAGTCGGACTCCGCCTCGGCCATCGCCGCCTCGGTGGCGGCGTACGCCTCGCGGACGCCGATCTCGCCGTACTTGAAGAACGCGGAGAGCCGCGAGGTCGCCTCCCGGGCCGGGTAGTCGCGCTCGGCCTCGTAGGCGAACACGGCCTCGTCGAGGAAGTCGTCGAGGCGCTCCCGGGCCGCTTCCGTCCCCGCGGGGCCGACGTCGGCGTCCGGTTCCGCGAAGCCGAGGTCCGCCGGCGTCGGGAGGTCGCCGACCGCCGCGCCGAGCGTCGCCGCCTCGCCGCCGTCCGCGACCGCGCCCGACGGGTCCGTCCCGTCGACGGCGTCGGCCGCGTCGGCGAGCCGATCGGTATCGGCCAGGCCCGCCTCGGTCGGCGCCGGCGCCGGGTCCTCTTTCGCGCGGTCGGTCCACTTCTTCCAGTAGTAGCTGTACACGGAGTAGGGGTTGCCGGCGTTCGTCCGGATCGCGTCGGGGTCGTGGAGGACCGCGTCGTGGTGGGCCTCGCGCGCCACGTCGACCGCGTCGAGCGCGCGTCGCACCCCGGCGTCGCGCTCGCGGGCGAGCCCGGAGTAGTCGCGGTTCCAGACGACGCGCTCGGCGTCGAGCGCCGCCGCGAGCCGCGGGAGGACGGTCTCCGGGTCGCCGCGCGCGACGAGCAGGTCGCTCCCGCGTGCGCGGTAGTCGTCGCGCAGCGCGGCCAGCCCGTCGATCAGGCGGCGCACGCGCACGTCGCTCGCGTGGTCAAGGACGGACGGATCGAAGACGAACACGGGCGCGGCGGGACCGCGGTCGGGGTCGTCGCCGGCCCCGCTCGCGGCCGCGAGCCCGACGTTGTCGGCGGCTCTGAGGTCCCGTCGGTGCCAGAACAGCTCCATGGGTTCCACACGGGCGCGTCCATCGTGAAACCACCGGGAGCGGCGCGGGGGTCTCGGCCGGCAGCGGGCGGCGCTCCGGTCGCACCGCGATCAGAGCTCCAGCCGCCCCGGGACGCTCACCCGGTCGAGCAGGAAGTAGCCGACGGTGAGCGCGAGCACGAGCACGCCGAGCGCCGCGGCCGCGAGCAGCGCCTCGTTGCCGCCGCCGTAGTCCTCTAAGCGGAAGCTGATCACGCGCCGGGAGACGGCGATGATCGCCGCGCTCACGACGATCCGGAGGACCGGCTGGCCGCGCGCGTACGCCACGAGCGTCCGGTGGACCTCGACGATGATCAGGAGGAGGAGGACGCTGTCGAGGAGCGCGACCACCTCGGCCGGGTCGGTGAAGTTCCCCGCGACGAGGAGGCGGTACAGCGAGACGAACAGGTCGAACACGCCGATGAGGAACAGGAGCAGGAGGAAGTACGCCGCGCCGAGGACGAGCCACTCCATCGCCCGGGCGGCGGGGTCCGCGGCGTCGTCGAGGTCGAGCGCCATCGACGGAACGCTCGACGGCCGGAGGCAAGTCAGTTTGGGTCAGGCGTCCGCGTCGGTGCCCGTCAGCGATTCGAGCAGGCGGACGGCGGGCGCCTTCGCCAGCGGGTCGTTCCCGTTGCCGCAGTGGGGCGACTGGACGCAGGCCGGGCAGCCGCCCTCGCAGTCGCAGCTGTCGATGAGCCGCGCCGTCCGGGTCATCAGCTCCTCGATCCGGCGGTGGCCGCGGCGCGTGAGCCCGACGCCGCCCGGATAGCCGTCGTAGACGAACACGGCCGGCCCCTCGGTGTGCGGGTGGTGCGGCGTCGAGATGCCGCCGACGTCGGCGCGGTCACAGAGGAGGTGGAACGGGAACAGCGAGATGATCCCGTGTTCGGCCGCGTGGATCCCGCCGTTGAACGCGTACTCGCCGCCCGGGATCGGTTCGTCGCCGTCGCCGGGCGCCTCGCCGCCGTCGGCGCTGACTTCGGGGTCGCCCGCGTCCTCGCCGTCGAGCGCGTCGCCGAGCCGCCGCATCTCGCGCTCGAGATCCCTCGGCACCGGGAAGTACAGCGCCTTCGTCCGCAGCGTCGTCTCCGGGAGGTCGAGCGTCGACTCGCCGAGCGACTCGCCCGTGGCGGCGTCCTTCCGCACGAAGCCCGTAATCTGCTCGGTCACGGTCACGTCCGCGAAGCGGACCGGCACGTCCTCGCGCGCCGAGAGCGCGCGCTCGTCGAGGTCCTCGTTCACGACGATGTCCTTGTCCGACCGCACCTGCGTGTAGTAGTCCGCCCACGACTGCTGGAGCTCCGCCACGTCGCGGTCGAGGTCGAGGTCGACCACCTCGTAGGTGCGGCCCTGCTGGTGGTAGATGGCGCCGGGGTGGGCGTCGCGGAGCGCGTCGGCGAACCCGAGCGCGGCGACCGTCTCGCCGCTCGACCGCTCGATCAGCGATATCTCGCGCTCCTCGGCGGTGCGGAGGTTCACGGACTGCTGCGGGCTCGACTCCCCGGCGTGGACCCAGCGCGTCCCCTTGGCGGCCTCGCGCCGGTTCAGGACGCCCTCGTCGGTGAGGTCGGCCACCACGCCCGGGAACGAGTCGCCGAAGAACCGCTCGTCCCCGGGCGAGAGCCAGTTCTCGTCGGCCGCGCAGGCGACGTGGTCGGGCATGAGCTGGCCGTTCTCCGGGTCACAGATCGCGTCCTCGGGCGGCGCGTCGAAGAAGTCGCTCGGGTTCCGCATCAGGTACTGGTCGAGCTGGTCCTCGCCGCCGACCAGCACCACCAGCGCGGGGTCGTCGCCGCGGCCGGCCCGGCCCGCGCGCTGGTGGGCCGACATCCGCGTGCCGGGGTAGCCGTCGAGGACGACCGCGTCGAGCCCGCCCACGTCGACGCCGAGTTCGAGGGCGCTCGTCGACCAGACGCCCCGCAGGTCGCCGGCGTGGAGGTCGGCCTCGATCTCCCGGCGGCGGTCGTCGGTGAGCGCCGCCTGGTACGCGCCGACCTTCCCGGCGAGGTCGCGCTCGCCCCGCTCCCGGAGGTCGCTCGCGCTGTCGGTCGCGTACTGCTCGGCGGTCTGTCGCGCCCGCGTGAACGCCAGGGTCTGTGCGCCCGCCGTCACGAGGTCGACGAACAGCCGCTTCGACTCCGTGTGGCTCGACTTCCGCCGACCGCTCCCGCGCTCCTGCCAGTCGTCGTCGTACTCCGGCGGGTTCCACAGCACCCAGTCGCGCGGCCCGCGCCCGGAGGTGTCCTCGTCGACGAGGGCGATCCTCTCGGGGTCGCGGCCGGTGACCGTCGCGACGTGGTCGACGGGGTTGTTGATCGTCGCCGAGCAGCAGACGAACTGCGGCGACGAGCCGAACCGCTCGCAGGTTCGCGCGAGCCGCCGGAGGGTAAGCGCGACCTGCGAGCCGAACACGCCGCGGTAGCTGTGGACCTCGTCTATCACGACGTGCTCCAGCGACGAGAAGAACCAGTCCCAGAGGCGCCCGGCGTACGGCAACAGCGCGTAGTGGAGCATGTCCGGGTTCGAGAGGAGGACGGTCGGACGGCGGTCGCGCACGTCCCGTTTCTCCGACCGCGAGAGCCGCCCGGTGTAGGAGTCGACCGAGACCCGGCTGCCGAAGCCGAGGTCGGCCGCGAGGTCCGACAGCGACTCCTCCTGGTCGGCGATCAGCGCGTTCTGCGGGCCGAGGTAGAGCGTCCGCCCGCCGTGGTCCATCGCGGCCTCGAAGGCGGGGACGGTGTACGCGAGCGACTTGCCGCTGGCCGTCTCGGTCGCGAGGACGACGTCGTCGCCGTCGCGGACCGCGCCGATCGCGTCGGCCTGGTGGCGGTAGAGCCGGTCGATCCCGCGGTCCGCGAGCGCGTCGGCGAGCCGGGGTTCGAGGTCCACGTCGCCGAACTCGGGCTCGCGCGCCGGGAGCCGCCGGTGGTCGGCGATCTGTCCCTCGTAGAAGGGGCGGTTCCGCAGCCACTCGATGGCGTCGTCCACGGTTACGGTACCCTGGGGTCGGCGGGGCCTAACGGTTGCGGTGACGGCGGTCCGGAGGGCGGGTCGCACTGCCGCCCCGCCTCAGTCGTCGGCCGGAGAGCGTCCGGGGCCGCCGTCACGGGGAGAGAGGTCGACCGCCGGCTCGGCGGGGCCCTGACGGGCGAGCGGCGGCCAGCGGACCTCGGTCGCGATCGGTTCGTCGAGGTCGAGCTCCATCCGGAGGTCGCCGCGTCGCTCGGCGACCTCGAAGCCGACCGTGCGGTAGACGCTCCGCGCGACGCGGTTCCCGGTCTCGACGTGGAGTTCGAGCCCCTCTCGGTCGGCCGCGGCGGCGTTGGCGATCACGTGCCGACACAGCTCCGTCCCGACGCCGCGGTCCTGCGCGGCGGGGTGAACGAAGACCGCGAGCTCGGGCACCGCGGCGTCGGTCGGCGTGTACATCGCGTGGCCGAGCAGCTCGCCGTCCCGCTCCGCGACGACGTTGTTCGCCTCGCGGAGCATCGTCTCGACCCAGTCGGCGCAGCGCCGCCGGCTCACCGGCGGGAGGCCCTGCGCGCGGTGAGTGCGGTCGAACGCGTCGTACATCTCGGCGAGGAACGGCTCGTCGGCGTCCCTCGCCGGGCGGATCGTCCAGCGCGTGCCCTCCTTGTCGACGAACCGCGGACAGCGCGGGGGGCAGTGGGGCGTCCCCTCGCACTCGCTGCCGTCCCAGCCGTCGCAGACCGCGGTGGCGTCGTCGTTCATACGCGGGTATCGATCGGCTGGTAAGTTATATCGTGAGAGAGGATCTCACGAGGTGGGAACGTTCGCGCGGCGCGCTCACCGCCGGAGGACGACGGTGATCGCGGTCCCGCCGGCCTCGCTCTCCCCGACGCGCAACTCGCCCCCGGAACTACGGACGATCCAGCGGACCAACCAGATCCCCATGCCGGTGCTGTGTGTGAGCTGCGTCTCGTCCGAGCGGGTCAGCACCTCCCGCTCGTGCGCCGGGAGCCCCGGGCCGTCGTCCGCCACCGTGAGGAGCGCTCTGTCCCCTTCCTCCCGAACCGCCACGCGTACCCGGGGAGACGGTCCGCAGTGCTCGACCGCGTTCTCCAGGAGGTTGTCGAGCGCGAACGGCAGCAGCTCGTGGGCGACGGCCTTGACGGCGTCCGGTCCCCCGACGGTGAACGCGGCGTCCCCGACGGCGGTATCGAATTCCCGGACTCGATCGCGGGCGAGCGCCGACAGGTCGAACGTCGTCCGGCTCGCTTCGCCGTCGGACTCCTGAAGCCGCTCGGCGCGTCTGGCCGCGTCGCTCAGGTCGACGATCTCCGCGAGCCGCCGCTCCATCGCCGCCACGTGCGGGTCGTCGTCGGGTCGCTCGGCCGCGAGCGCTTCGAGGTGACCCAACACGACGTTCACGTCGTTGCGAATGTTGTGCCGCAACACACGGTTGAGTACGGTCAGCCGCTGTTCGCGGCGCTTCCGCTCTCCGACGTCGGCCGCGACGTACGTGGCGCCGGCGAAGTCGTCGTGTCGATCGCGGAGGGGGGCCGCCCAGAACCGGATCTCCACCAGCGAGCCGTCTCGGTGTGGGTGGCGCGTTTCGACCCCCGTCAGACGCTCGCCCCGTTCGAGCCGCGAGAGGGAGTCGCCGAACGGCCCGCTCGCGTCCGCCTCCTTCGAGACGAGGCGACCGCCGAGCGCGTCCGACTCCGTCCAGCCGAACAGCCGTTCGGCGCCGTCGTTCCAGAGCTGGACCGCACCCTCTGCGTCGACGACGACGATTGCGACCGGCGCGACCTCGACGACGGAGACGAGGCGGTCGAAGAGGAACTGGATCGCGTCGGTGAGGACGACGGCACCCTCTCGGCGGCCGAGCTGCTCGTTGAGCGCGGCGACGAGCTCCGTTATCAGCCGTTCAATCAGTTCGTCGCGACCCTCGGACGCGCTGGACTCGTACGCGCGTAACAGGCGCTTTCGGGCCTCGTCGTGCCCCTCAGTCTCCAACACGTCGAACAGGGCACCGACGAGCTGTTCCTCCTGTCGCCTCATTTTAGGCGGGCCTAAAACACGACCGGGTAAGTGCGTTCCGAACTCGGCGCCGCCGCGCGAGTCACTCCCGGATCAGTACGATCCCTTCGCGGAACACCGCGTGGTTCGGGAGGACGTGCTCTTCCCCGTCCGTCTCGATGTGGGTGACGAAGAGGTCAACCTCTTGGACGACGCCGCGCTCGCCGGCGACCCGCACCTCGTCGCCGATGCCGTACGGCTGGCGGAGGAGGAGGAAGACGCCGGCCGCCGCCGAGGCGACGAGGTCCTTCGTCGCGAGCGCGGCGAACAGCACGAGCGCGAACGCGTACGCCGCGAGCAGCACGATGAGCGCGAGCGTCTGGACGCCGACCTGACCGAGCGCGATGAGCGTCGCGACGTACACGACGCTGTACTTCACGAGCGTCGGGAGCACGCCGAGCTCCGGGAGCTTGATTCCGCGGAGGCGCTCGGCGACGAGCAGCTCCGCCTTGTCGCCGACGACGATGCCGACGATGAACACGACCACCGCGACGAACAGCCGCGGGAGGAACGCGGCGACCCCCGACCAGAACTGTTCGAGGTAGTTCACGTCCGCCACCGTGAGGGCGACGATGACGGCGACGGCGACGATGAAGTAGCTGGACAGCCGCGCGAGGATCCCCACCGTCGAGGTGTCGAACTCGCGGGCGGTCCGCTCGAAGGCGGTCCCCTCGATCACCTCCGGGACGCCGGCGCGGCGGAGCAGTCGGCGGTTGACCACGCCGGTGAGGTACGCTAACACGAGCCCGAGCGCGAACACCCCGAGCGCCAGCCAGATCCGGTACGGGACTGTCGCGACGAACTCGGGGACGGAGACCTGGCCCGCTGACATCGCTTAGTACTCCTCCGGATCGATCTCCAAGACGAGTTCGCCGGCCTTGAACGCCCGGACGAGCCCGTCCGACTCGGAGAGGACGATAGCGGTCGCGTTGGTGTCGCGGGTGATCGCGCCGCCCGCCATGTGGCGCGCGCCGAGCCCCTTCGGGATGTCGACGCCCTCGGCCGCGGGTTCGAGGTATCGGTACGCCGAGACGATCTTCCCGGAGTCGGAGACGACGAACGCGCCGTCCAGCCGCGAGAACTCCTTGAGCATGACGTTCACGATGGGGTCGCCGACGTGGACGTGGCTCTTCTCGAAGGGGTTGTACGACAGCGGACGGGACTTGTTCATCACCTTCCCCGCGTCGCCGACCACGAACAGCGCGCCCACGGGCTTCCCCTTCTGCCCCTTCTGTCCGAGTTCGATCGCGACCTCGAACACGTCGCGGATGACGCTCGGCTCGGCCCGGGAGTTGGCGAACAGGTCGTAGATGCCGGTGTGGATCCCCTCGTCGACGGTGACGCGGACGACCGCGTCCGAGCCGCCGTCGAACACCGACGCGACGCAGGCCACCTCGTCGCCCTCCGCGAGGAGGTCCGCGTCCATGGCGCCCTCGATGCCGAACCCGATCCGGTCTTTGACGTTGTCGAAGGGGAGCGGCAGCTCGACGAACGTCTCGGCGTCGACATCGTTGTCGGGCGCGACGACGACGACCTCGACCTCGGCGTCAGCGAATCGCTCGTAGAAGGAACTCGTCGGCGAGAACAGCAACGCGGCGTCGACGTCCGCGACGAGGTCCGCCAGGTGGTCGGTGAGCGAGGCCATTACCGCACGTGACTCCCGGAGTCCGTATAGTCGTTGCGTCGTGCGCGCGTCTGACGCCGAGGCGCGGCCGACGTGTTGCTCGCCGCGGAAGGTCGGACGACCGTCGGTCGGGCTAATCGCCGGCGGCCGACGTCCGCCTCTCGCCGGTCGCCGTCCGATCGTCGCGGATCAGGTCCGCCGCCCGCTCGGCGAGGGCGATCGTCGGGGCGTTCGTGTTGCCGCCGACGATCGCGGGCATCACGCTCGCGTCGACGACGGGGCGCCCGTCGACCCCGTGGACCCGGAGCTCGTCGTCCACGACCGCCGCCTCGTCGTCACCCATCTTACACGTCCCGACGGGGTGATACACGGTGTGACACGTCCCCCGGACGTGGCGGGCGATTTCCTCGTCGGTCTCAACGTCCTCGCCGGGCCACCGCTCGCGGCCGACGTACCCCGAGAGGGCGTCCTGCCGAGCGATGTCGCGGGCCCGCCTGACCCCCTCGACGAGCGCGTCGAGGTCCGCGCGCTCGTCCAGGTAGTTCGGGTCGATCGCGGGGTCGGCGAACGGGTCGTCCAGGTCACGGCGAATACGACGGGACAGGACGAAGTCGACGCCGACGGGGGCGCGCGCTAGTGCGTCGTCCACCCGCCGTCGATCGAGAGGTTGACTCCGGTGATGTACGAGGCCTTGTCTGAAACGAGGAACGCCGCCGGTTCGGCGATCTCTTCCGGTTCGGCGATTCGGCCGATCGGCGTCTGGCTGAGGACGAACTCGTAGAAGGAGTCGTCGTTAAGCTCGGACTCGGTCATCTCGGTCTCGACGAAGCCGGGACAGATGCTGTTCACCCGGACGCCGGCGTCGGCGTAATCGACGGCCGTCGTTCGTGTGAAGTTGACGACGGCGCCCTTCGCGGTTGCGTACGCGGCCGTCTGGGGCCCCCCGACCAGCCCGAACACGGACGCGACGTTGAGGACCGCCCCCGAGGACTCGCGCAGGGACGGCATGGCCGCTCGCGTCCCGTAGACGACGCCGTTGAGGTTGATCTCTAACAGCCTGTGCCAGTCGTCGAGCGTCGTCTCCTCGACCGTTCCGGTGAGCCCGATCCCGGCGTTGTTCACGAGGATGTCCAGTCCGCCGTGTTCGTCGACCGTCCGTTCGACCAGCGATTCGACGGACTCGTACGACGAGACGTCGCACTGGACGAACGAACAGCCGAGCTCTTCGGCGGTCTCTCGGCCCGTCTCCTCGGTCCGGTTCGCGATCACGACCGACGCCCCTCGGTCGACGAACTCCGCAGCGATGGCCTTTCCGATGCCGGCCGAGCCGCCGGTGACGATCGCCGTCTTTCCGTCGAGCATATTTACTCGTTTGTGTGTATATTTTGTATTTCTTTCGGAATATTTATGCTAATATGCGCTTCCCTCGTTTCGTTCCGCCGGGAATCCGCGGTGGATTGAGGACCGAGACGACCGAACTCGTAGCTTCAGACGCACGCTAACTACCGCGGACGAAGCGCGAGCGACCGGAGCCGGGCGGCGCCTGACGCGTCCGAGCGGGCCGCGGTGGCACCGGCGCGCGCCGGGCGCCGTCCGACGCCGTTATCCCACCCCGCCAGAGTCGTTACCCGTGAACATCGACACCGTCCGAGACGCGTGGACGGACCGGGCGGGAGAGTACTCGCCGACGTACTACGCCCACCGCGGGCCGAACGAGACGAGCGAGCGGATCCGCGAGGCGCTGACCGCGCACCTCGACCGCGAGGCGGCCGTCCTCGAACTGGGCTGCGGGTCGGGCCGCCACCTCGGTCACCTCGCGGCCCACGGCTTCGACGACCTCTCGGGCGTCGACATCAACGGCGACGCGTTCGACGTGATGCGGGAGGCCTACCCCGACCTGGCCGCCGACGGGACGTTCTACTGCGGCGCGATAGAGAACCTCGTCGGCGAGTTCGGGGACGGGGCGTTCGACGCCGTGTACTCGGTCGAGACGCTCCAACACCTTCACCCCGACGTCGACTGGGTCTTCGAGGAGATCGCGCGGATCACCGATGAGGTCCTCGTCACGGCCGAGATCGAGGAGCCGGCGGGGGAGACGGAGGCGACCGATCCGGACGTGAACTACGTCGACGACGAGACGCCGCTGTACTACCGGGACTGGGGCGATGTGTTCACCTCGCTGGGACTCGTCGAGGTCGACGCGGTCCGCGGCGACAGGGACACCGCGCGGACCTTCCGCGTGACCGACTGACGGGCGCCCTCGCGGGGTCGGGAACCCCGGCGGCGACCCCGCATCCCGCGCGACTTTTACCAGCGAGCCGACTACCACGACCACATGGCGACTCGCGAGGCCCTCTGGGGGTACCGGAACCGGTTCGGCGACGCCTTCGGGCGCACCTACTTCCGCCGCTTCGGCCCCGGCGTCGTCTCCAGCCTCGGGATCGGGACGTACCTCGGCGAGCCGACGCCCGCGGTCGACGACGCCGCCCGGGAGTCGATCGGACTGGCGCTCCGCTCGGGGGTGAACCACGTCGACACCGCGGCCAACTACCGCTGCGGCCGCGCCGAGCGCGTCGTCGGCGAGGCCCTCACCGAGGCGCCCGTCGACCGCGAGTCGGTCGTCGTCGCGACGAAGGGCGGCTTCCTCCCGTTCGACGGCGAGCGCCCCGCGGACCCGAGCGCCTACGTCCGCGAGCGCTTCGTCGAGCCGGGGATCGTCGACCCGGGCGACCTCGCGAACGGCGCCCACGCGATGACGCCGGCGTACCTGGAGTGGTCGCTGGACCGCTCGCTCGACCGGCTCGGCCTCGACTCCGTCGACTGCTTCTACGTCCACAACCCCGAGACCCAGCTCGCCGTGCGCTCGCGGTCCGAGGTGTACGACGCGCTCGAAGCCGCCTTCGAGGCCCTCGAACGCCGGCGCGCCGCGGGCGACGTCGGCGCATACGGCGTCGCGTCGTGGAGCGCCTTCCGCGTGCCGCAGGGGGCCGACGGCTACCTCTCGCTCGCCGAGGTGCTCGCCCGCGCCGAGGCCGCGGGCGAGGCGGTCGGCCCCGACGACGACCACGGGTTCGCGGCGGTCCAGCTCCCGTTCAACGTCGCGATGGCCGACGCGTTCACCCGGCGGAACCAGCCCGCGGCGCCCGGCGCCGACGCCGACGGGCCCGTCTCGACGCTCACGTTCGCTCACGAGGCCGGGCTCTCGGTGGTGACGAGCGCGAGTCTCGGGCAGGGCGACCTGGCTGTCGAGGGCGCGGTCCCCGCGGACGTGGACGCGACGCTCGCGGGGGAGACCCCGGCCCAGCGCGCGCTCAACTTCGCGCGGAGCGCCCCCGGCGTCACCGCGTCGCTCGTCGGCACGACCGACCCCGAGCACGTCCGCGAGAACGTCGCGGCCGGCACGTTCGACCCGCTCGGCGCGTCGGCGTTCGACGCGGTCTTCGAGTGAGTCGGCCGCGGCGCGAGGAGGGAGAGCACGTCGGGCGAACGCCACAAAACGTTTGTCCGGACCGATTCAACCGGGGCGTATGTCCCCCACGCGACGTGCCCTCCTGGGTAGCGCCGCCCTCGGCGCGGTCGGCGCGCTCGCCGGCTGCTTCGGCGGCGACCCGGCCGACGGCTCCGACCCCGTCGCCAGGTCGTCGGCAGTTTCCGGAACGGACACGGACCCGACGGTGGTGAAACCGCGGAACCCCGACGGCGATCGCGTCCTCGTCGACGGGAGCGAGGCGACCGACGACGGGGAGCCGGTCTCCGTCGGGCGCGAGCTCGTCACGACCGCCGACCGCGCGGCCGAGCTGCTGCCCGCCGAGGGCGTCGCCGAGGAGGACCGGCGCCGGGTCCGCGAGTTCTTCGACGAGACGGACTACGACGCGGAGACGGTGTACGTCTCGCCGGCCGGAATCCTGTCCTGCCAGCGGCTGGAGATCCACTCGGTGTCGTGGCGGCCGGGGCGGGTCGAGTACGAGTACTGCCGCGAGTTCAGGCCGCCCGACGCGGCGTGCGAGGCCGACACCAGGGTCTCCCTGGCGCTGCTCTTCCGGCTACCGGTCGCGCTGGACGAGCGGATCCGCGGCTCCGGCTCCAGCGGGCGGTCGCCGTGCCGGACGACGAACACCGAGTACTCGGTGATCGACGGGAACGCGACCGTGCCCGGCAACGCCACGGCGACCAACGAGTGGGGTGACTTCTGATGTCTCGGAGGCTCACGCGACGCGACGCGCTCGCCGCGGCGGGCGCCGTCGCGCTCGGTTCGCTCGCCGGCTGTTCCGGTCGGGGAGGCGACCCGCGTTTCTGGGACGACCCGCCGTCGCTCGACATCGAGCGCGTCCCGACCTCGTTCGACGAGCCCGTCCCGGAGCGCCCCCGGCTCGTTCCCGTCGACGTCGAGCCCGAGGTCCCGGCCGCCTTCGCGGACCGGGTCGACCGGCTGCTCAGTCCGATCCCGGAGCCGCTGACGGCGGAGACGCTCCCGAACGGCGAGTTCCGCGAGCAGATCGAGACCGAGCGGACGGCGGCCCGCGAGGCGCTGCCGGGCGGACCGGCGTCGCTGACGCCGCTGGGGGCGGTCGAGCGGTACGCGACGGCGCGCGAGCACGCCGCGACCGCCGTCGGCACGTGGGCGGCCGTGACCGTCGAGGGCGACCCGACCGCGGTGGCCCCTGATCTCGGAACGGTGCGTCGCCGAGCGTCCGAGACGTTGCGGGAACTCCCCGGTCCGGCGGCGGACCCGCTCGCGGCCGCCGCGGTGTACGGGCCGATGGAGCGGTGGTACGACGTGGCGCGCCGACGGACGCTCGTCGGCGGCGGCGTGGGGCCCGCAGACCGGGCGAACCCGCTTCGGACGGGAGACGCGATTGGCGAGATCGAGCGCGTCCAGTCGCACGTCGAGGCGGGCCGGTACCTGCGCGACCGGTACACGGCGTCGCTCGGCGATCCGGCGTCCGTGGCCGAGCCGCTCCGCCGCGAGATGAACCGGATCGGCCGCGCGGTCGGCGACCGGCTCCGCGAGCTCCACGGCGAGGGCGTCGAGGACCTCCGACACAGCCCGGGCACCGAGGCGTTCGTCGACGAGCGTGCGGTCGAACGCGGCGCGCCGAGCGACGCCCTGCTGTCGAGCGCCGTCTACCGGAGCTTCGACGGCATGTGGTTCGACCCGGTCGCGTTCGGCGACTACGAGCCCGACAACCCGGCGACGGGGCTGACCCGAACGGCGCTCGCGTGGACGCGGCTCCGGGCGCTCGACGCCGTGGCGTCGCGGGTCGAGGAGGGAGACGCGATGTTCCCCGACGACCCGGCGGCGATCGGCGATGCGCGCGAGGGGGCCGTCGAGTCGGCGTCGTCGCTCGCCGGGAGCGAGAACCCGCTCGCTCTGTGGCTGGCGGCCGAGTTCCTCGCGCTGTTCGACGAGCCCGACGGCGCCCTCGCGGCGGCCGACCGGACCGCCAGGTCGACGGTCGAGGCGTACACGCGATACCGGTGGATCGAGATCGTGACCGACGAGGCGCTGGCGGTGGCGGCGTCGGTCGCGGACTCGTTCGGCTCCTGAACGACGGCGGGCGAGGAGAGGGCGACGGTGGAGGCGCTGACTCGGGCGGCGGGTCGACGTCTCGGGCGCGCGGCGACCTCAGCGGAGTTCCTTGTACCGCGTGCCGCACTCCGGACAGATCCGGACCGAGAACACCTCGTCGGGATCGTTCTCCTTCTTCAGGACCTGGTCGCAGTCGGCGCAGTTGAGCCGCTCGTAGGTGTCCTTGACGAGGTCCCCGTCGCGGAGCCCCTTACGCGTGGATTTCATACCCGGGGTTTGTCGCCGGGGCGCATAAAAACCCTGTACGACGTCGGTCTGACGACCTCGGCGAAACCGCGGGCGGGCGGAACGGTGCGGGCTCCCCCGTCGAGACCGAACGCTCGCGGTGCCCGACCGGGCGCTTTCGCAACCCTTGTGTCCGGGCGCGCGGAATCGCCGCCGTGTCACGGACCAGGCTGTTCGGCTCGCTCTGCGCGCTGGTCTTCCTCGTCAACTTCGCCCGGGTCGTGTTCGCACCGCTCGTGGGCGAGTTCATCGACGCGTTCGGGATCCGCGAGGGGACCGCCGGGCTCATCGTCACGCTCGCGTGGCTCGGCTCGGCCGCCCCGCGGCTCCCCGCGGGCTGGGCGCTCACCCGGTTCGCGCGGCGCAGCGTCATCGTCGTCTCCGGCGCGATGCTGACCGCCGGGGCGCTCGGCGTCGCGCTCGCGCCGGGCGTCCTCGCGCTCATGGTCGCCGCCTTCGCGGTGGGCCTGGCCTCCGGGGTCTACTTCGTCGCCGCCAACCCGTTCATCTCTGAGCTGTTCCCGCAGCGCGTGGGCCGCGTGATGGGCGTCCACGGCATGGCCAGCCAGCTCTCCGCGGTCATCGCCGCGCCCGCCGTCACCGTCGCGCTGTGGTACGACTGGCGCTACGCCTTCTACGCGCTCGCGCTCGCCGCGGCCGTCAGCACGCTGCTGTTCGTCGCGCTCGCGAAGCGGACCGACCTCCCGGACGCGGGCGCCGGGGACACCGACTTCCTCGCGGCGGCCCGCGGCGAGTGGAAGCTGATCGTCGCGGGCGTCGTGCTGATGGGCCTCACGAGCTTCGTGTGGCAGGGCCTGTTCAACTTCTACGAGCTGTACATGATAGACAAGGGACTCCCACGGGCGACGGCCCGGAACCTCCTGACCGTCATCTTCGCCGCCGGCGTCCCCGCCTTCCTCGTCTCGGGCGACCTCGCGGACCGGCTCCCGCACGTCCCCTACCTGCTCGGCATCGTCGCCTCGTTCGTGGGGGGCGTCGTCCTCGTCGTCGTCGCCGAGGGGCTGGCGGCGGTGATCGCCGCGAGCGTCGTCGTCGGGTTCGCCATCCACATGCTGTTCCCGGCCGGGGACACGTACCTGCTGGCGTCGCTACCGGACGAGTCGCGCGCGTCGGCGTACGCGATGTTCTCGGCCGGGATGATGTCCACGCAGGCGGCGGGCTCGTGGGTCGTCGGCGAGGCCGTTGAGGCGGGCGCGGGCTACGACGCCGTCTTCCTCGCGCTCGCGGGCGGCTTGGCGCTCCTCGTCGCCGGGTACGCGGTCCTCTACCGCCTCGGGCGCGTCCCGGGCGGAGCGACGGGTTCGACGCGGGCGACCTGACGCGACGGCAAGGCGCCGCCGGCGACGGGACCGGAGCGCGGAGCCCGTTCGGACGCTTCGAACGGGTCGGGGGTACCGCACCTGTTTTGGGCGTCGCTCCCGTGTGATCGGTAAATGGAGTACGTTCAGGAGCGCGTGACGACCCTCCACGCGTTGACCGACCACCGGCCCGACGCCCCGACGGACCGCGCGGCGGTCGTCGTGCCGATGACCGAGCGCGAGTACGGGACGCTCGCGGCCGAGCGCGTGCTGTCCACGCTGGAGACGGTCGACCCCGCCCGGGTCATCGTCCCGCTGCGGGCGTCGGCCGACCGCGCCGGCCCGTTCGCCGACTGGCTCGACGGGTTCGACATCGACGTGGAGACGCTGTGGTGCGACGGCCCAAAACTCGCCTCGCTGCTGGAGGCGCGCGGGCTCGACGGCGACCGCGGCAAGGGCCGCGACGTGTGGCTCGCCCTCGGCCGCGCGCTCGACGAGGAGTTCGTCGTCGTCCACGACGCCGACACCAAGACCTACTCGCCCGCGTTCGTCAACCGACTGCTGTTCCCGCTCGGGCGCGGCTACGCCTTCTCGAAGGGGTACTACGCCCGCGTCGAGGACGGCTCGCTGTACGGGCGGCTGTTCAGGCTGTTCTTCCGGCCGCTGGTCCGGGCGCTCGGTGACGCCGCGCCCGGGCGAGAGCCGGCGGTCCTGGAGTACCTCTCGGCGTTCCGCTACGCGCTCGCCGGGGAGTTCGCGGCGACGAGCGACCTCGTCTCGCGGCTCCGCGTCCAGCGCGGCTGGGGGCTCGAGGTCGGGACGCTCGGGGAGGCGTTCGACCACGCCGGCTTCGCGGACAGCGCGCAGGTCGACCTCGGCCGCTACGAGCACGACCACCGCTCCGTCGAGGGCCCGACCGGGCTCGCGGACATGAGCCGCGCGGTCGGCGCGGCGACGCTGCGCGCGGTCGAGGACGCGGGCGTGGACGTCGACTACGAGGGCCTCGCCGACCGGTACCGCGACGCGGCGGCGACGCTGGTCGACGGCTACGCCGCCGACGCCGCGTTCAACGGCCTCTCGTACGACGCCGACGACGAGCGCTCGCAGGTGGCGACCTACGCCGAGGCCCTCGGCGAGCCCGGCCCCGACACGCGGCTCCCCGCGTGGCAGGACGCGCCGGTCGACCCCGACGAGGTCCGAGAGGCCGCCGAGGCGGACCTAGTGGCCGTCCGCGGCGACGGCTCGGAGGCCAGCGGGAACGACGCCGTCGGCGGCTCGGCGACCGACGACGGACACGCGGAGCCCGCGCCGGGGGAGGACTGACGATGGCGGACGCGAGCGGGCCGAGCGTCGCCGCGCGCGACGACCTCGCGGGCGTCGTCGACCTGTTCGGCTGGCTCACCCGGGCGGAGCTGTCGCGGGCGCTCTCCGAGCTGGCGTTCAAACAGCGGGCCGAGGTCGACGAGGCCGCCATCGACGCCGCAATCGACCTCGCGGTGGCCGAGTACGCGCTCGTGCCGGCGCCGTCGGCCGCCCTTTCGAGCGCAGGCTCCGAGTCGGCGTCCGAACGGGAGACCGCGCTCGCGGTCGGTCCCGCCGCGTTCCCGACGCTTCCGGCGGGCGCCGAGGACCTCCCGCACATCCTCGAAATCCCGGATCGGGAGGTCGACCGCGAGGCACTCTCAGACGCCGTCCTCGAACGGCTCCGCGAGGAGGCGGTGGCGGCGATAGGCGACAGCGACGACGAGCAGCTGGAGACGCTCGCGGACGTGACCTACGACGTCGAGGCGTGGGCGCCGGTCGACGTCGACCCCGTTCGGACGCGGATCCTCGCCGAGGTCGACGAGGCGTAAGTCGGCGGGCGCCGCGGTCGCCGCGCACGCCTCAGCCGGAGAACTCTGACTCGCTCACGCGGACGACGACGGTCTCCTCGACGTCGCGCAGGTCGTACTCCGGCGTCTCGCCCTGTCGCCGGCGGACGAACAGCGGCTCGACCGGGCGCCCGTCGACGAGCCCGAACACCTTCAGTCGCTGGTCGGTCTCCTCGGGCGGCACCTCGCCGTCGCGGACCTCGCGGGCGAGGTCGCGGGAGAGCCACTCGTCGGTCGCGACGGACGGCTCCAGGACGAGCGCCTCCGCGACGAAGCGGGCGAGGTACCAGTCGAGGTCGTTGAGGAGGGAGACGGCGGCGCCGAGGCTCACGGTGTCGACGGCGACGCTGTTCTCGAAGGGCTCCTCGATGTCGTAGGTGGCGAGCGCGTCGCGAGCCGTCTCGCGGGAGAGCAGCTCGTAGGAGAGCTCCACGTCGGGGTCGCCGAGGAGACACACCCGCGTCATGCCCGGGGTTCGGACCGGGCGGCGCAAATCCGTTGCGGTCGCCGACGCTACCAGGGGACCCGCTCGCGGTCCTTCCAGAGGTGCCCCGCGGGGCTCCCCGGCGCGAACCGCGCGAGCCAGACCGGCGTTTCGGCGCCCTTCGACGGGGTTCTCGGGGCCTCGTCGCCGCCCATGTCCGTCCGGACCCACCCCGGCGAGACGGCGTTCGCGATGAGGCCCCGATCGCCGTACTCCCCGTCGAGGTACGCGGTCAGCCCGCCGACGCCGACCTTCGAGAGCCGGTAGGCCGGGTAGCCGCCGCCCATCTGCCCCTCGGTGAACTGCCCCAGCTCCGACGAGAGGCTCACGACGCGACCGCCGGTTCCCTCCAACAGCAGCGGCAGCGCGTGCTTTGTCAGGACGACCGGGCCGCGGAGGTTGACGGCCGTCGTGCGGTCGAAGTCCGAGACGTCCATCTCGTGGAGCGGTCCGGAGCGGGCGAACACGCCCGCGTTGTTCACGAGGACGTCGAGCGATCCCGCCTCGCGCTCGATCCGGTCGACCGCGGCGCTGAGCTCGTCGTCGTCGGTCACGTCCAGCCGGACCGCGCGCTGGTCCGCCGCGGTCACGTCGTCGGGGTCGCGCGCGCCGGCGTAGACGGTCGCGCCCAGGTCCGCCAGTTCCGCGGCGATCTCGGCGCCGATCCCGCGCGTCGCGCCCGTGACGAGGGCCACATCGTCGGTCAGGTCGGCCTTGAGGTCGACGTCGGTAGGGGTGTCGGCCATGGCGATCGCTACGGCGCCGCGCCTGTAGAAACCCCGGGCCGACCGCCCTCAGAACGTCGAGACGTCGCCCTCGATGACGCTGCGGGTCACGTCGGTCACGTCGGCCAGTTCGCGGTCGACGATGGCGATCACGTCGTCCTCGATGTCGCCCAGCGCGACCTCGTCCTCGGTGACGATCTGCGCGTCGGCGACGTGCGGCTCGTCGATCGGGCGACCGATCTGCGAGAGCAGCCGGACCTGGAGGTCGCGGATGCCGTCGACCTCGCTCGTGACGGACTCGGCGACGCGGGTGGAGAGCAGGTTGTATATCTTCCCGATGTGGTTGACGGGGTTCTTCCCGGAGGTCGCCTCCATCGACATCGGGCGGTTCGGGGTGATGAGCCCGTTGGCGCGGTTCCCGCGGCCGACCGAGCCGTCGTCGCCCTGCTCGGCGGAGGTGCCGGTGACGGTGAGGTAGACGGACCCCTCGTTGTAGTCGTCGGCGGTGTTGACGTCGACGTGGACCTCGCGGTCGGTGTACTCGCGCGCGAGGTCGTCGACGTACTCGCGGACGGACGCGACCGCGTCGTCGTACTCGTCGAGCCCCTCGACGTAGGCGTCGACCATCGCGGCGGCGACGGTGATGTCGATCCGGTCGCCCTCGCGCTTGCCCATGATCTTCACGTCGGGGCCCAGCTCGGGGTGGTCGTCGTGGTAGGTCGTGTTGAGCGCGCGCTCGGCCTCGCGGACGATGGTCTCCGTCTCGGTGAGCGGCGCGTGGCCGACGCCGAAGGAGGTGTCGTTGGCCATCGGGACCTCCTGAGTCTCCTCGCCGAAGACGTCCTGGAGGTCGCCCGACCCCTCGCCGAGCCGCACGTCGACGACCACGTCGGTGCCGTACTCCAGCTCCGGGATCGCCTCGGCGAGGTAGTCGCGGGCGGCCGCGAGCGCGGTCGAGTCGACGGGCAGCTGCTCGCCGTCGTACTCCTTCGTGGCGCGGCCGACGATGAGGATGTAGATGGGCTCGACGACCTCGCCGCCGCCGAACGCGGGGGCCGCGCGGCCGGCGACGAGCTGCGTCTCGTCGGTGTTGTAGTGGAGGACTTTGCCGACGCGGTCGAGGTAGAGCTGCGAGAGCGCCCGCGAGACCGACTCCGCGACGCCGTCGCAGATCGAGTCGGGGTGACCGATCCCCTTTCGCTCGACGATTTCGACCTCCTGGTCCTCGACCGCCTGCCGGTCGAGGCGGCTGACCTGTATGTTCCGGTCCATTGCCCCTCGCTACTCCGTCGGCGGCAGTATAACTTGCGGAAACCACCTGCCCCGGGGTAATGCTCCATGGTTATGGTTCGGCAGATATTGCGGCCACGCCCCGGCCGACGCCGTCAGCGGACCGCCGCGTACGCCTCGGCCATCACGTCGAGGGCCTCGCGCAGCTCCGCCTCGTCGGTCGCGTACGAGATCCGCGCGTGGCCGGCGCCGCCCTCGCCGAACGCTTCGCCGGGGACGACGACCACGCCGCGGTCGAGGCACTCGTCGACGAACCCCTCCGGAACGCGGGGCATCGCGTAGAACGCGCCCTGCGGCGTCGGGCAGTCGAGGCCGATCTCGTCGAAGCCGTCGAGGAGGAGGTCCCGGCGGCGCCGGAACGACGCCGTCATCTCGTCGACGACGCCGCGGTCGCCGCGGAGCGCGGCCTCCGCGGCGTACTGGGCCGGCGCCGAGGCGCACGCCTGCGCGTACTGGTGGACGCGCAGCATGCGCTCGACGCGCTCGTCGGACCCGTACACCCAGCCGAGCCGCCAGCCCGTCATCGAGAACAGCTTCGAGGCGGAGTTGACGACGACGACGTTGTCCGTCTCCGCGAACTCGATCGGCGAGTAGTGCTCGCCGTCGAAGACGGTGTACTCGTACACCTCGTCGGAGATGCAGAGCACGTCGTGCTCGTCCGCGATGCGGGCGAACTCGCGCACGTCTTCCTCGGAGGAGACGGCCCCGGTGGGGTTGCCGGGGGAGTTGACGACGAACGCCGCCGTGTCGTCGGTGATCGCGTCCTCGATCGCGGCGGGGTCGATGGTGAGGTCGTCGCGGAGCGGCACGGGGACCGGCTCGCCGCCCGCCAGCTTCGTCAGGGCGTCGTACGAGACGAACCCGGGGTCCGGGATCAGCACCTCGTCGCCGGCGTCGACGTGCGCTTCGAGGGCGACGTGGAGCGCCTCGCTGCCGCCCGCGGTCGCGATGACGTTGCCCGGGTCGAGGTCGATCCCCTGGTCGGCGCAGTGCTTCTCGGCGATGGCCTCCCGCAGCGACAGAGTCCCCTTGTTCTCGGTGTAAGCGTCCGCCTTCCCGGACTCGATGGCGTCGACCGCGCCCCGCCGGGCGTGGTCCGGCGTCGGGAAGTCGGGCTGGCCCAGCCCCAGGTTGATCGCGTCGTCGCCGGCCGCCTCGAACACCTCGCGGATCCCGCTGATCGAGATCCGCTCGACCCTGTCGGAGAACGTCGTCATGTCTGTGTGGGCGCGCCGCCGAGAGTTAGTTCTTGCCACGTCGCCCGAGCGCCGCCCCCGACTCGACGCCGTCGAGTCACCAGCGCCGACGCTCCCAGACGGGGCGGCGCTCGCCCCGGCGGGCGTCGTCGCGGACCCGGCCGTCCGCGTCGGTCGGCAGCGCGAACCGACCCTCCAGGACGGCCGGTACCTCCGTCGGCCGCGCTCGCAACAGCGCGTCGTCGACGGCGCGGAGCCGGAGCATCGGCCGGCCCGGCCCCATCGGCACCTTGATCGACTCGATCAGCCCCCGGTCGACGAGCGCCTCCCGGTCGCGGGTGAACTCCTGCGCCGGAGCGATCCCGACGCCGTCGGTGCCGACCCAGCGCCGCAGGTCGCGGAAGAGGTAGTCGTGTCGCGCCGCGAGCGCGACGAGGAGCGTCCGGTCCGACGGCTCGGTCGTGCGGCCGAACTCGCCGGGGTCGAGCGTCGCGAGCACCGCCGCTAAGTCGTCGGCGAAGCGGTCGTCGAGGATCTCGCGCGCGGCGGCGAGCAGCCGCGTTCGGGAGGGCATCCCGACGGGTTCGGTCGTCGCCGCGTCGAACCGCGACTCGGCCGTCGCGCGGGCGCCATCGACCGCCTCGGAGTCGGTCTCGGCCGCGCTCGTCGCGAGGGTCCGGTCCCCGCGGGGGCCGACGACGGCGTCGGCGCGGTCCGGGCTCGCGAACAGCGTTTCGCCGGCCCCGTGGCCGAGCGGGTCGCCGGTTCGGACCCGTATCTGGTCGGTCTCGACCGCCTCGGCGACGGCGCTCCCGAGGACGAGGGCGCGCGAGAGCGCGTCGACGACGCCCGGCCGGCACGCGACCCGCCACGGCGGGCCCGAGGAGCGCTCGCGAGCGGCCAGCACGGACGGGAGCAGCCGGATCGGCACGCCGACCGCGACGACCGCGGACCGGTCGGCCAGCGCGGTCTCGACCGCATCGGCGAGCGGGTCGTCGGGGCGCGGGAGCGCGTCGGAGACCTCGCCCCTGTCACCGAAGCCGTCGCTCGCCGCCGCGGCGGAGTCGCCGGCGGCGTCGGAGTCGGCTCCGGGCGCGGCGTCGTCACCGGTCACACACGTCGTCACTGCCGCGATCCGAAAGAGCGTTGCGCCGGTCCGCGCGGACGCCGCGGGAAGCAGAGAGGGTCGGGAGCGCAGTCAGGGCGCCCGCCCGAACACGAGGTAGCCCGTGTGCCCAACGCCCGCGGTAGAGGGGCGGGAGCCCCGGTCGGAGAAGTCCATCTCGCGCTGGATCGTCTCCAGCGTCTCGACCTCGTCGAAGCCGGCCTCGCGCGCGGCGAGGGCCGCCTCGCGGGTGCCCTCGACGAACGGCGAGTAGACGGCGAGGCGGCCGCCGGGCGCCAGCAGGTCGTCCGCGCGCTCGACGACCGCCGGGGCGTCGCCCGTGTCGAGCGTGAGGGCGTCGAACGGCTCCTCGTCGGCGAGCGCGTCCAGCTCGTCGGTGAGGTCGCCGGTCCGGACCTCGACGCGGTCGGCGACGCCCGCGGTCGTCATGTTCTCGCGGGCGACCGCGGCGAACTCGGCGTCGACCTCGTAGGTGGTCACGTCGGCGCCCGCGCGGCCGAGGTACGCGGCGAGGATGCCGGTCCCGGTGCCGGCGTCGAGGACGCGGTCGCCGCCGGACGCGCCGGTGTGGCCCATCACGAGGCCCACGTCGCGCGGCATCATCGGCGCGCCGGTGCGTTCGAGGTGGTTGAACAGGTCGGGGCCGCGGAGCGCGCGGACCTCGAAGACGGTGCCGAGGTGGGTCTCGACCTCGTCGCCGGCCGCGACGTCCTCGGGGACCTCGATCACGCCGAGGTCCGTGCCGAACTCCTCGCCGGGCTCCAGCAGGTACTCGCGGTCCTCGTGGACGAGCAGGTACGCGGCGTCCGTCACTGCAGGTCCGAGATCGCTCGCGCCGGCTCGCCGTTGGCCGCCTCCAGCGCCTCGCGGGCGGCCTCCTTCGAGACGCCCGCCTGCTGGGCGACCAGCTTCACGTCCTCCTCCGGGATGCCGTCGTCGCCGCCGTCCGCGTCGTCGAGCGCCGGGTCGTCGCCGCCCTCGACGGCCGTCGCGCCGCCCGCGCCGGCGTCGGCGACCGACTCGGGCGAGCCGACGATCTGGTAGGTCTCCTGCCCCTGGGCGTCCATCTTGGTCACCTGGGCGCCGTCGAAGACGAGGTCGTCGCCGTCGGCCGTCTCGATGACGACCCGCTCGGCGTCGAGCTCCTCGACGTCGATCCCCATCTGTTTCATCATCTGTTTCATCTTGCGCGGGTTCATGCCGCCGCCTCCGAACATGCCACCTGATTCGGCCGGACGACACAAAAAGGGTGTCGACACGGGCCGAAGCGGCGACGCGCCGCGGGAGCGCGGTCGCGGCGAGGCCGGCTGAACGCAGTCCGACCGAACCCGGCGAACCGGACCGAGACGGCTGGGTTGATACGTGTCGCGCGCGAGGCGGCGGTATGTACCTCGCGGACCACACCTGGCCGGAGCTGGGCGACGCGCTCGCTCCCGGCTCCGTCGCGCTCGTCCCGCTCGGCTCGACCGAACAGCACGGCCCCCACCTCCCGCTCGCGACAGACCACCTGATCGCCGAGGCGCTCGCGACGGCGGCCGCCGAGCGGTCTGACGCGTTCCGAACGCCGACGGTCAACGTCGGCGTCAGCCCGCACCACCGGCAGTTCCCGGGGACGATGTGGGTCGACCCGCCGGAGTTCCGGGACTACGTCGAGTCGTTCTCGCGGAACCTCGCGTACCACGGGATCGACCGCGTGGTGTTCGTCAACGCCCACGGCGGCAACGTCCAGCACCTCCGCGAGGTGGGGCGCCGGCTCCACGAGGACGAGGTCGCCTACGCCGTCGAGTGGATGTGGGACGAGTCGATCCCGGAGCTGGTCGACGACCTGTTCGAGCACAACGGCCCCCACGCCGGACCGAAGGAGACGGCGATGATCACCCACATCGCGCCCGACCTCGTCCGCGAGGGCCGGCTCGAAGACGCCCGCGACGGCGGCCTCGTCGACCTCGCGAGCGCGGAGGCGACGGTCCACGGCGCCCGCACGTTCTACGACGCGATCGACAACTCGCCGAACGGCGCGTTCGGCGACCCGACCGACGTGACGCCCGAGAAGGCGGAGCGCCTGTTCGAGGCGGCCGCGGACCAGCTCGTCCAGCTGGCGGAGTGGATCGGCGAGCGCGACGCGGAGGAACTGTTCCCGGAGCCGCGCGTCGAAGGAGAGACGGCCTAAGCGCCGTCGGGCTCCCGGTCGCCCCCGTCGCCGAGGATCTCGTCCAGCGCGGCGTCGGTCGCCTCGCGCCGGCCGTCGAGGACCGCGAACGCCTCGCCGCGGCGGCGTTCGAGCCAGCGGAGCAGCCGCGCCGCCCAGTCGAGCTTCCGCGCCTTCATCGGGTCGACCGCCGGGTCGTCGAAGTCCCAGCCGGGGAAGACAAGCTCGCCGGCACCCACGTGGTCGGCGAGGAACGCGGCTCGGTCGCCGTCGGTGAATCCGCCGGGGTTTCGGACCGGGCCGACGGGGGCCGTCTGCGTCGTCGCCAGCGTCCACTCGTCGGCGAAGCGCGGGAGCCACTCGCGGACGGCGGGGACGTTGTCGCCGTGGGCGTGGGCGGCGACGGGGACGCCCTCGCGGGTCAGCGACGCCGCGGTCTCGGGGTTCTTGTCGAGGTCGGTCACCATACAGTCGACGTCGACGCCGCGGTCGGCGAGCACGTCGGCCGCCGTGGAGGCGGCGACGACGACGTCGGCGTCGCGGGCGAGCGCCACCTCGTCGGCGAGGCACGGCGCCGCGCCCGCGACCGCGACAGTCTGCCCCTCCCAATCACCGAGGCGGTCGGGCGGGAACGGCGTCGCGAGGTCGGCGGCGAGGTCTCGGGCCCGCTCGTCGGCGGCTCTGTCGAACCCGAAGTCGGCGAGGATCGCCTCGTAGACGGGCTCGAAGGTCGCGAAGTTCACGGACTGGTCACTCCGCGTGCGGGATCCTGTCTCCGTCCAGACCGGCGCCGCCGCTCGCCGGTCGAATTATGGTATGGACCGGAGTGGCACAGAGTACCCCTACCCGCGTGCCCCTCCGGCGTCCGGTCGATCGGTTGTCTACACGAGGGCATAAACTTTCTCTTAACTGACGTTGGCTGCGATTCCGTCGAGCGCGGCGTCGAGCGCGTCGGAGACGCCTGAAACCGACTCCCTGACCGATTCGATCGCGTCCGGGGTCCCGATCAGGAGGCCGCGACGGCGGTCCGGGAGGGCGCCGCCGGCAGATCCGCCGTTCGCGCGGTCACCGGTCCCGCCGTCGGTCGTCGTCGGAGTCGTCGGGACGCCGGCCCGGTTCGGATCGCCGAGCGCGAACGTCGCGGCGCTCGCGTCGCCGCCGACGGTCGCGGCGCGCAGGGCGCCGACCGCGGCGTCGCCGAGCCCGTCGAGCTCGTAGGTGCGGACGACCGCGGCCTCGGCGGGGTCGCGGTCGCCGTCGGCCGCCCGCGGCGCGCCGATCCGATCGAGGTGGCGCCCCGCTTCCCGGACCGTCGTCACGTCGAGCTCCGCGACCGCGACGGCGTCGTCGGCTCCGCCGGCGTAGCGGTCGCGGGCGAACTCGGCGCCGATCAGGGCGGCGTCGCGCGTCTCGGCCACGTCGTGCGTCCGGATCACGTGGGCGCCGCGCTCGACGGCCATCGACGTGGCCGCGAGCGAGACCGGGAGCGCCTCCTCGGTGCTGCGGCCGGCGACCGTCTTGAGGAAGCTCTTGCGGTTGATCGAGACGAGGAGGGGGCGGCCGTAGCCGCGGAACTCGCGCAGGCGGTGGAACGTCTCGCGGTCGTCCTCGTGGGTCTTCGCCTCGGACCAGCCGCCGAACGCGGGGTCGAGGATCGTCTTGTCGGTGAGGCCGTTCATCGAGAGGGCCTCGTAGATGTCGTCCACGTCCTCGATGGCGCCCGGGCGTTCGAGGTCCGGCGGCGAGGCCATCTTCGAGACCGCCACGTCGTGTTCGCGGCAGACGCGGGGCATCTCCGGGTCGGCGAACCCGCAGATGTCGTTGACCATGTCGAAGCCGCGCGAGAGCGCCTCGTCGGCGACCTCGTGGTAGCGCGTCTCGATCGACCAGACGGCGTCGCCCGAGGTCGATTCGAGGGTCTCGACGGCGGTGTCGAGCCGATCCAACTCCTGTTCGGCGGAGAGCACGTCGAGGTCCTTGTTGGCCGATTCGAGGCCCACGTCGACGATGTCGGCGCCCTCGCCGATCAGTTCCTCGTCGACGTACGCCGCGGCCTCACCGGGGTCGTCGTACACGCTGGGGTCGTACGGCGACTCCTCCGAGACGTTGAGCACGCCCATGATCCGGGGCGGGTGGTCGTCGCCGATCCCGAGCCCCGCGGCGTCCACGTTTCGCATACGATCACCACGGGCGCGAGCGACATAAACGGGGCGAGTACCCGACGGGTTCGCCGGGGGATCGACCGGACAACTATTTATAAATGATCGGTGGTGCGGTGGCGCGTGCCCGCGAGGCCGCTTTGCGGCCGAGCCGCGAGGGGCCTTTGGTCCCTCTGGAAGCCGGCGCGCAGCGCCGGTGACGGCACGCGCGAGGGACGCCGCGGGCGACGCGGGCGACCGAAGGGAGCCCCGAGCGAGCGGCGAGGTCGTGGTGGTGTGAGGTGCTGCACCAGGCGGGGTTCGAACGGGCCGGGGCTTTGGCGGTGTTCGCCGCCGATCCACGCACTGAAGACTCCAATTACAAATCGAACCGGAGGGAGTCGCCGACTCCGACGCCGTGGCGGTCGGTCCACTCGTACGGGACCTCCAGCACGTACTGCCCGGAGCCGGGGTACCGCTGCTCCTCGCCGTCCTCGTTCGGTCCCGGTTCGGGCGCGTTGTGGATCCGTGTGATCTCCCGGTCGCCGTCGGCGTAGACGATGTCGATGCCGAAGCTCATCCGACGCATCACGTAGGTGAGCGAGTCGCGCGGCGAACCGTAGACGAACAACATCCCGCTGTCCTCGGGCAGCGACTCGGCGTCGCTGAGACCCAGACGGCGTTCAGGACCGGTGGAAGCCATCGCGGCGGTCACCGACCCCTTCAGTTCTCCGTCGGGGCCCGCTACTGTCACGGTTGTCGTCTCGTAGTCCGCGTACGCCCCGGTAGGCCACGCGGTCTCGCCGTCGCCGCCGTCCGAACCGCCACCGCGGTCGGTCGAGTCGTTCTCCCCGCCCGCGCCGTCGCCGCCCGCGCGGTCGCCCAGACAGCCCGCCGCGGCGCCGAGGGTCCCGGCCGCGGTCAGTCCGAGGAGTCGCCGCCGTCTCATGGCCGGAACGAGGTCGGCCGGGGATATAAGGGACCGCGTCGGCGGCGAGCGCGTGCGGACGCCGCGGCCCCGGCGCGGCGCAGCGACCGTCCGCGTGCCGGGAAGGACGCGCTTTTATCGCCGCCGGAGCGTAGCGTGAACATGGCGAAAGTGAGCATCGGCCTCCGCGGGTGGCGCTTCGAGGAGGACGAGATATTCAGCGACGACGAGGAGCTGAAGCCCCTCGACGAGATTCCGGAGGACCCGCGGGAACGGCTCCTGCGGCTCGTTAGCCTCGTCGAGGAGCCGTGCGACGTCTGCTACCTCGACTACGGTGAGGCGGAGGTCCACCGCTGTAACGAGGCCGAGATTGTGTACGGCGAGCCGGAAGGGGAGGTCCTGCTCTGCCCCGAACACGAGCCCGACCTGCTCTACTGGTTCCGCGAGGAGGGCGGCAGCGAGCACAAGGGGTCGGTCGAGTTCGCCGACCGCTTCCACGAGTGGGTCGCCGCCGGCAACGAGGCCCCAGAGGGGTACGGCTCCGTCGAGCACGTCGAGGAGGACCCCGACGGGCTCCCGGACCTGCCCGACCAGCAGGAGGTCCAAGAGCGGATCGAAGAGGGGTTCGAGGGCGAGCGGATCGACATCCTCGAACTCGCCCGCGGCGAGGAGACCGACCGCGAGGAACTGACCGAGGAGGAGCTGGCGGAGTCCGACCTCGACCTCTCCACCGACTACCCGTCGGACCGATGAGCGGCGACGAGCGAGCGCCGGCGACGGGCGAGGGAGCGGCGGAGCCGACCGACGCCGAGGCGTCCGCCGAGTCGGACGACGCTGCGGATCGGCAGACGCCCGTGGTCGTCGTCGTCGAGCCCGAGACCCCGGGCAACGTCGGGACCATCGCGCGGGCGATGAAGAACTTCGGCCTCACCGACCTCAAGCTGGTCGACCCGCCGGAGCTGCGGGAGGACGGCGAGGCGTACGGCTTCGCCGGCCACGCCCGCGAGGACGTGCTGCCGAACGCGGACGAGGTCACCTTCGAGGAGGTCGTCGCGAACTACCACACGGTCGGCACGACCGCGATCACCGGCGAGGACGACCGCAGCCACGAGCGCTTCCCGTTCAAGACGCCCGTCGAGCTCCGCGAGTCGCTGAAGACCGTCGACGCGCCCACCGCCATCGTCTTCGGCCGCGAGGGTCGCGGGCTCAACAACGAGGAGCTCTCGCGGCTCGACGAGGTGTGTTCGATCCCGGCCGACGACGACTACCCCGTCCTCAACCTCGGGCAGGCCGCGACCGTCCTGCTGTACGAGCTGCGTGACCTCACGGTCGGCGAGACCCAGCTGCCCGACACCGAGGTCACCCGCGCGCCCGAGGCCGACGTGGAGCGCTTCCACGGGTTCTTCGAGGACTTCCTCGCGGCGACGGGGCAGCGCGACCACGTCCGCGAGAAGAACGCGCTGCTGATGCGCCGGCTGCTCGGCCGCGCGCACCCGACGGAACGCGAGATCCACACCCTGCTCGGCACCTTCCGCAAGGCGAACACGAAGCTGGAGCACGCCGACCACCTCGCGGCGAAGTACGACGAGCCGCCGTACCCGCGGGAGAAGTAGCCGTGTCCGACTCCGTCCTCGACGAGGACCTGCTGGCCGGCGTCCGCGACGTCTCGCCGCTCATCCTCGGGGTCGCGCCGTTCGCGCTCGTGGCCGGCATCGCCGCCGTCGACGCCGGGCTCGGCCTCGCCGAGGCGGTCGGGATGTCCGTGATCGTGTTCGCGGGCGCCTCGCAGCTGGCGGCGCTGGAACTGCTCGGCGAGAACGCGCCGCTCGCGGTCGTCGTCGGGACGGCCGTCGTGATCAACCTCCGGATGCTGATGTACTCGGCGTCCATCGCGCCGCACTTCGCCGACTACGGGCGCCGCCTCCGCGCGGGGCTCGCGTACCTCCTCACCGACCAGGCGTACGCGCTCTCGGTGGCCGAGTTCGGCGAGAACCCCGACCGGAGCCGGTGGCGCTACTACCTCGGCGCCGCCGCCTCGCTGTGGGTCGTCTGGCAGATCGGCACCGTCGCGGGCGTCGTCCTCGGCGCCGGCGTCCCCGACGCGTGGGGGCTCACCTTCGCGGTGCCGCTCGTGTTCCTGGCGCTCCTCGTCCCGGCGATGAAGGACCGGCCGACCACCGTCGCGGGCGGCGCGGGCGGCGCGGTCGCGGTCGTCGCGGCCGGGCTGCCGCTCAACCTGGGGCTGCTCGTCGGCGCGCTGTGCGGGATCGGCGCGGGGCTCGCAACGGAGGTCGCGGGCCGGTGACCGGCGCGCTCGTCGCCTCCCCACGGGCGTGGGCCGCCATCGTCGTCATCGGCGTGATCACCTACGGGATCCGGCTCTCTTTCATCCACCTGTTCGGCCGGATCGACGGGGTCCCGACGCGCGTCCAGCGGCCACTCCGGTACGTCCCGCCCGCCGTCCTCGCGGCGCTCGTCCTCCCGGACCTGGTGACGCTGCGCCCGTCGGTCGCCGCGACCCTCTTGGACGAGCGGCTGATCGCCGGCGCCGTCGCCGGCGCCGTCGCGTGGCGAACCGAGAACGTCTTCGCGACCATCGCGACCGGGATGGGGACGCTGTGGCTGTTCCGGTTCGTCGTGTTCGGCTGAGGCTCGCGAGGCGCGCTCCGTGCGGCCGCGTCGGCGTCGCGACGGCGTGACCCGCTGCCGCGGCCGACTGGAGCGACGAGTCCGTCAGCGCTCGCGCTCCGTCGGCCGCTCCGCGGAGGGCTTCCGGGAGGCCGAGTCGCTGCGGTCGACGGGGCGGTCGAACCGCGAGCCGCCTTCGTCGGCCTCGCGCTCGCGGGCGGCGGCGATCCGCTGGGCGGCGTCGGCGAGCGAGTCGAGCGCCGCGAACACCCGGTACGAGAGGTACGGGCCGACCGAGAGCACCGCGACGGCGATGACCCCGAGCAGGATCTGTCCGACGATCAACAGAGAGTAGACGAACACGAACAGGCTCACGGCGCCCAGAACCGTGCCGGCACGGGTGCGGAGGGCCTCGGACGGCGAGAGCGGGTCATGCGGCATAGCCGGGGCTACCGGCGTGAGACACTTAAAAATGAACGCGGGTCGGCGGACGCGGTGTCGATCAGTCGTCGGCCGGGGCGGCGGAGTCGCCGGCCGAGACGCCGGTGCCGGGGCCGATGTCGATGCCGAGCTCCTCGAGCTTCTCGTCGGGGACGACCCCGTCGACCCAGTCGCGGGTCTCGTAGTACTCGGCCTTCAGCTGGTCGAGTTCGACGAGTTCGCCCTCGCTGGCGCCCGTGCCGGGGACGGCGTCCGGGTGGCCCTCGATGAACCGGTTCGGCAGCGTGTCGTCCGCGCCGTCGAAGCCGGCGAGGTTGTTGTAGTAGCGTTCGAGGTTGTAGACGCGCTCGCCGGCCTCGAACAGCTCGTCCTCCGAGAGGTCGCGACCGGTCACGCCGTTGTACTGGAGGACGTACTCCTCGATCCCCTCCGCGAACGCGCTGAACTTACAGATGTCGAACGAGTCCGACACCGCGTGAAGGTCCTGGAAGGTGGCGGTGAGCTCGCCTTTCCCCTCCCACTCGTACGGGTCGACCTTCTCCGGGATCCCGAGGATCTCGGCGGCCGGCGTGTAGCCGCGCAGGTGGCAGGCGCCGCGGTTGGAGGTCGCGTACGCGATCCCCATGCCCTTCATACAGCGCGGGTCGTAGGCGGCCATCGTCTGCCCCTTGACGGAGAGCTTGTTGCCGTGCGCGTCCTTCGCGTCGGCGACGCGCTCGGGGCCCTCCGCGAGCAGGTCGCCGAGGTCCGACGAGCGGTGGCCGATCTCGTCGATGAGGTCGATCATCGTCTCGGAGTCGCCCCAGTCGAGGCCGCCGACGCCGTCCAGCTTGTCCTCCTCGCTCATCTCCATCGCCATCGCCATCATGTTGCCGGCCTCGATGGTGTCGATGCCGAGGTCGTTACAGCGCTGGAGCATGACCGCGATCTCGTCGCGGTCGGAGTGCCCCGAGTTCGGGCCGAGCGCCCACGCGGACTCGTACTCGTACGACTCCGTGCGGACGTTCATGTCCTGACCCTTGTGCGTGACGTTGACCTCGACCTCCTTCTTACACGCGACCGGGCAGGAGTGACAGGTCGGCTCGTCGACGAGGATGTTCTCGCGGACGTTCTCGCCGGAGACGCGCTCCGCCTCGATGTCGACGCCCTCGCCGTCGTGGTACGCCTCGGTCGAGGTGTACTTCGCGTTCTTGGTCGGGAGCCCGTCCATCTCCTCGGTCGCGTTCATCAGGACGTTCGTCCCGTACATCGAGAGCCCGCCCTCGTTGGGCGCGGTCACGTCGGACTCGCGGATGACCTCCATCGCCTGCTGGTACCCCTCCTGGAACGTCTCGGGGTCGGCGGGCTTGGGCATGTCCGTGCCCGACTTCACGACGACCGCCTTCACCTTCTTCGCGCCCATCACGGCGCCGGTGCCGCCGCGGCCCGAGGCGCGGTCGTCCTCGTTGATGACGCAGCCGTAGCGAACCTGGTTCTCGCCGCCCTGACCGATGGCCATCACGGAGACGTCGCGACCGACCTTCCCCTCGACCTCCTCGCCGATCTGGTCGATCGTGTCGTGGACGCCCTGGCCCCAGAGGTGCGAGGCGTCGCGTACCTCCACGTCGCCGTCCTCGACGAACAGGTAGACGGGCTCGTCGCTCTCGCCGTCGAGCAGGATGCCGTCGAGCCCGGCCCACTTGAGCCGCGCCCCGGACCAGCCGCCGTGGTGCGAGTCGGTGACGGTCCCCGTCAGCGGGGACTTGGTCACCAACGCGATCCGGCCGCTCATCACGGTCTGGGTGCCCGTCAGCGGGCCGGTCATGAACGCCAGTCGGTTCTCCGGTCCCAGCGGGTCCACGTCGGGCCCCTTGTCGAAGACGTACTTGACGCCGAGCCCGCGCGCGCCGATGTACTTCTTCGCGTCGTCGTCGTCGATCCCGCGGTAGCTGACCTCGCCACCGCCGAGTTCGACCTGTGCCACACGGTCTCTGTAGCCGCCCATTTCAGTCATGTAATGCTCGTTCATTATAGACGGACCACAACGTGTTAGGTGTTCACCTCCGGACGCAACCGGAACCAGTTACCAAACTGGAGGCGTCGGCGCCACGGCGCTTATGAATGGACCGCGCGTTCCGTGCGTGAATACTCGCGGACGGCAGCGGGGTGCGAACGGTTCTCACGTTACCGCGACGACGTGGTGCGAGCGACCGGTTTCGGTCGGCGTCCCGCGTCGGACGCCGAACATCGCGAAGCCGCAGGCCATAATTGCCGGCGAGGCGAAGCGCGAGCGTGACCGACCGAGACGGGCGGGGAGAGACGACCGGACGCCGTCCGGGAGGGGTCGCGCGCCGTCTGAGGGCGACCGGGCGCGACCGAGCGAGGGCGTTCGGGGTCGCGCTCGCCGTGCTCGTCGCGTCCGTGGTTCCGGTCCCGGCGTCGTCGGGCGGCGAGGAGAGCGCGCTCGGCGGCGCTCTCGACGCCCTGCCCGCCGAAGTCGGGCTTACCGACCCGTTCCACCTCGTCGGCTACGCGGTCCTCGCAGCGCTGCTCGTCCCGGTGGCGCGGGGACATCGGTTCGGACCGCTCCTCGCGGCCGGCGCCGCGGTCGCGTTCGGCTTCGGGATCGAACTCGTCCAGGCGCCGATCCCGTGGCGGTCCTTCGCGTGGCGCGACGCCGCGGTCAACGCGGTCGGCGCGGTCATCGGAGCGGGGATCGCGGTCGCCTGGGGGAGCGGACCGGAAGCGGCGAGCGACCGCGACGACGGGCGCTAGTGACGCCCGCGTTCAGCGTCCCGGCGGGCCGGCGCGGCCGCGGCCGCGGCGCCGGACGGTCGCCGCCACGTCGGCGTTCAGCCGCGAGCGCTCGAAGTATATGTGGTCGAACTCGCTCGACTCGTACTTCGCGTACAGGTCGAGCGGGACCTCCTCGCCGTCGTCCGCGTCCTCGACCGTCTCGGCGAGGTCGCCGTCGTCGACGCGCACCATCAGGGTCGCCTCCTCGTCGTCGAAGACGGCCTTCTCCGCGTCGAGGTGCTCGCCGTCGGACGCCCAGACGGCGACGGTGTCCTCGGCGACGGAGTCGACGTCGTCGGGCGCGTCGAACTGCGTGACCACCTTGCCGTTCCCGTCGACGGTGACCGAGGCGTCGGGGAGGTCGCGGTCGACGCGCTGCATCCGGCCCTCGACGGTCGGCGCGATCGTCTCCCGGGGTTCGAGGTAGTCGACGACCGTCGTCGCCTGTAGCTCGCCCGTCTCCTCGACCACGGGCTTGTCTTCGAGCGGATAGCCGCTGCCGCCGTTCGCGATGTAGCTGTTGACGGCCACCTCGTATGTCTCGTCGGGGTCGAGCGGCTCGCCGCCGACGTACACCTCGCGGACCAGTTCGTCGGCGTCGTCGTGGGGCACCCACTCGAAGCGCAGGCCGCTTGTCTGCTGGGAGATCTCCTCGCCGAACTGCTGTCCGGTGTCGCTCTCCAGCGTGACGACCTGGCTCTCCAGCGTCTCGACGAGCTCCTCGCCCGTGAGCTCCAGTGAGACGACCGTGTTCGGGAACGGCAACGTGTTGAAGATGTCACCGCCGGTGATCTCGCCGGGCCCGTACACCGAGTCCGAGCGGATACCGCCCGCGTTCGTGATCGCGGCGTCGGCGTCGACGCGCTCGCGCATCGCGTCGGTGATCAGGTTCCCGTAGCCCGTCTCGCGGTGGTAGTTCGCGCCGAACGTGGCGTTGAGCGGCGTCTCGGTCTCCACGACCGGCGAGTCGAGGCTCACTTCCGCGCGGTAGTCGTTAATGATGCCCGACGCGGTCGGGTCCTTCTCGACGTCCTCGGTGACCTCGATCAGCTCCCCGTCCCACGCGGTGACCTCGCCGCCCTCGATCGTCAGTTCGATCTCGCTGAGGTAGGCCGCGCGGGCCCGCGCCTCGGAGACGATCGATCCGTCGACCTCCTGGGGCGGATAGAGCTGCTCGTCGTCGCCGACGACGATCACGTCGATGTCGTCGTCCGCGTCGGCCTCCGCGAGCCCCTCGGCGTCGCCGATGCCGGTGTGCGCGAGCGCGACGACGGCGTCGACGCCCTCCTCTTCCTTGAGCCGCTTCGCCTCGGCGGGGCCGGTCTCGGTGTAGTCCTCGATGGTGATGCCCTCCGCCGCGAAGTCGATGTTCGTCTTCCCCGTCGTCGCGCCCTGGTCGGCGAGGCCGATGATCCCGACGCTGACGCCGCCGCGTTCGACGATCCGGTACGACTCCGTGCCGTCGAACGCCTCGCCCGTCTCGCTGTCGACGAGGTTCGTCGCGAGCCACGGGAACTCGGAGTCGGCCGTCACGTCCGAGATGGGGTCGAGCCCGTAGTCGAACTCGTGGTTGCCGATCACGTCGGCGTCCGGCTCGACCTCGTTGAGCACGTCCACCGGCGCGCGCCACTGCGATATCGGGCTCAGCGCGTGCGGTCCCACCTCGTCGCCGCCGCCGACCACGACGACGGGGCCGTCGGCCGCCGCCCGCCGCTGCTCGATGAGCGTCACCAGCCGCGGGAAGTTCTCGTCCTGCGCCGCCGCCGTCTGGATGTCGTTGTACGACAGGACGGTGAGCGTCGTCGCTCCCTCGCCGTCCGCGGCCGCCGCCGATCCGGAGACGAGCGACCCGCCGAGTACGATTCCACCCGCTCGCAGTACGTCACGCCGTCCGTAGTCACGGTCCCGTGACATCGAATTCTTCCACACAGAGAAGTTTATAAAATCTTTCTATGAAATGATATATATTTACCAGTTCGGCGTGTTTGAGTATTCTTCGCAAACGATTCGTCTCCGGCCGGCGGGCGCGTGGTCGACCCGCGTCGTCGGACTCGCGGCCGACCGCGACCGCGACCGCGACGACGCGACCGATCCCGACGCGGACGCGACATGGGGCTCGACGGCGCGGACGCGACATGGGACTCGACGACGAGGACGCGACGCGGCCCGCGATGACGACACCGCTTTACGCGCGCGACCGCTTTTCCCGGTAATGAGCCAGCCGAGCCCCGACGCGTACGAGCAGGGGCGCGGAATGGACGCGCACAACGCCGTGATGCGCGACATCCGCGCCGAGCGCTCGGAGACGTACGACCCGACGGAGCCGACCCGCGTGTGGATCGACGAGGACAACACGCCCGACGGCGTGGTGAACTCCCTCACGATCATCCTGAACACCGGCGGCTGCCGGTGGGCCCGCGCCGGCGGTTGTACGATGTGCGGCTACGTCGCCGAGTCGGTCGAGGGCGGCAGCGTCACCCACGAGGACCTGGTGACGCAGATCGGCGCGTGCCTCGACCACGAGGCCGAGGAGGCCGAGGAGCCGGCGGAGCTGATCAAGATCTACACCTCCGGCTCCTTCCTCGACGAGCGCGAGGTGCCGGCCGAGACCCGGCGGGCCATCGCCGAGACGTTCGTGGACCGGGACCGGATCGTCGTCGAGTCGCTGCCGGACTTCGTCGATCGAGAGAAGATCGCCGACTTCGCGGACTACGGCATCGCGACCGACGTGGCCGTCGGGTTAGAGACCGCGACTGACCGCGTCCGCCACGACTGCGTGAACAAGTACTTCGACTTCGCCGACTTCGAGGCCGCCTGTGCCGAGGCGGCCGCGGCCGACGACGAGTTCGACGCCGACGTGGGGGTCAAGGCGTACCTCCTCATGAAGCCGCCCTTCCTCGCGGAGCCCGAGGCGGCCGCCGACATGATCGACTCGATCCGGCGGTGCGCCGACGTGGACGGCTGTCACACCGTCTCGATGAACCCGACGAACGTCCAGCGCTACACGATGGTCGACGAGCTGTTCTTCGAGGGCGGCTACCGGCCGCCGTGGCTCTGGTCGGTCGCGCACGTGCTCGAAGCGACGGCCGACGTCGACGCCATCGTCGTCTCCGACCCGGTCGGTCACGGCTCCGACCGCGGCGCGCACAACTGCGGCGAGTGCGACGACCGCGTCCAGACCGCGATCAAGGACTTCGACAAGCGGCAGGACCCGAGCGTCTTCGAGCAGGTATCCTGCGAGTGCGAGGCCACGTGGGAGTACGTGATGGCCGAGGAGACGAGCTACAACATGCCCTTGGCGCGATAGCCTGCGACGGAAGCGCGGTCCGGGGCGAGGCGGACCTCCGAGGCGGGCGACGGAACGCCCCGGAACGATGATGACAGTCGCCGATCAGTTATTTTCTAATCGGTGAAATGAACGATCTATTATCTCTGAAAGTGCGTGACAGTCACGTTTTTGACTCCCGACCATACTGAACGATCAGGTCGAACAAGACCCTTATAGCTCCGGGCCCTACCGGACACCATGAACGCAGACGCCAGCGGTTCCCCGCCCTCCCGCAGGAAGTCGGTCCTGTTCTGTCCGGAGTGTCGCTTCGAGAGCCCCCTGTCGGACGGGTGGCTCGTCGTCAGCGACGGCGACGAGCGCACGATCGTCTGTCCGGAGTGCGGCCACGTCGCCGACCACCGGGCGGAGCGGGCCACGCCGACGCCGCAGCACGCGGACTGAGGGTATCGTACCGCCGACTGAACACCGTAATCGCCTCCTTTCGACCGCGATTTTCTCTCGTCAGGGTGCCCGCTCGGCGAGGACGGGAATTTCGGACAGCTTCTCCGCGTCGAGCGCGTCCCAGTCGACGCCGTCCGGCCGCGCGTACGGCGTGTCCGTCCGAACCGTCCGTTCCGGCGTCACGACGAGGTCGAGGGGAACGTCGTGGGCGTCGGGCGCCGGGAGGTCGGCGTCGGCGCCGACGGCGGACTCGGGGCCGTCGAGCACGGAGCACTCGTGAACGGTCGTCGCGACCTCCGTGTCCGCATCGGCCGCGCCGAGTTCGCGGAGGACCGCCCACTCCAGGTCGCTGTACCCCTCGCCCTTCCCGATCCGGGCGCCGTCGGTGGTGACGCCGACGGAGCCGGCGACGATCAGGTCGACGTGCGCGACGTCCTCGGGCGCGGTCGGCGTCCCGTACTCGCCGATCCCGGAGACGGTCGTCGCGTCGTCGATCTCCTCCGGCGGGATCTCGCCGGGGTCGAGCCGGAGGAACGGGTCCGGATCGCGGAGCCGGGGCTGCGCGACGTAGACGGTCTTGCCGGCGCGGAGCGCGGCTCTGCGGACCGGGAGCTGCGGCGCGTCGGGGTTGGCCTTCAGCGTCGCGGCCGCCTCCCACGCCTCGGTATCCGCGAGCCGCTCAGCCGCGGCGTCGGCGCCGGCGAAGTTCGGGATCCGGTCGTGCGGCGGGAACGGAAAGCGCGCGTGGTCGCCTGCGTCGAAGGCGTCCCACACCGCCTCGCGGACGGTCTGTTTGTTCATGCCGCAGGCAGGGGCGGGACCGACAAGTAGCCGGCGACGCGGCGGCACGGAGGGTCTCTCTCACGACGCCCACGCGGTGCGCACACGGTGTCCGCGCGACGGCGCTCACGCGACGCCGACGACGCTCGCGGCCTCGAACCGGACGCGGACGTGCGAGCGGTCCGGCGCGCGAACAGTGGCATCGATTTATATACCGGATCGCCGTGGTCGGAGGTATGATAGAGGACGGACTGTCGTACCCGGCGCGGGGCGACTGGGTCGGTCGTATCGTCATCGGCGGCGTGTTGGAGTTCCTCTCGGTGCTCGTGATTCCCACCTTCGCCGTCCTCGGATACCTCGTGCGAGTGCTCGAACGGACCGTCGCGGGCGAGGAGGAGCCGCCCGAGTTCACGGACTGGGCGGACCTCTTCGTGAAGGGCGTCGTCGCCACGCTGATCGCGATCGTGTACTCGATCGTCCCTCTGCTGGCGTACGGGGTCCTCGTCGCGGCCGTCGCGGGCGTGGGCGCCGGGATCGGCGGCGACCTCGGCGCGCTGATCGGCCTGACGGGCGCGCTCCTCGCGCTCGCGTTCATCCCAGTGCTCCTGTTCGTGTACTACGCGGTCCCCGCGGCGCTGACGGCGTACGCGGCCCGGGGCGAGGCGAGCGCGGCATTCGACGTCGGGCTCCTCACGCCGACCCTGTTCAGCGTGGAGTACCTGCTCGCGGTGCTCGTGCCGATCCTCGTCGCCGTCGGCGTGTTCGTCGTGTCCGCCGTCCTGATCGTCACCGTGGTCGGCGCGGTGCTCGTTCCGTTCGTCCAGTTCTACGGTCAGGTCGCCGTGTTCCGCATGTTCGGGACGGCGTTCGCCGACCAGAGCGACGGCATCGACGTCGGGACCGCCTCCGACGACGCCGCGATCTGATTGCGGCGAGAGCGCGGCGGGCCGGCGGCGACGACGCGTCGGAGAGACTGTCGGCCGCGCCCCGCGCCGGCCGGGGTCGTCGGCGAACCGTCCGGCGCGGCGCGCCCTCGGTGTGGCCGGGGGTCAGTCGTCGTCGGCCGGCGACCGGTCGGCGGATTCGACGGTGCGGGTCGCCGCCACGCCCTTCCGGTTCGCGTCGAACTCGGAGAGCGCGTACACGAGACCGGCGAGCGTCACCACGCCGATCGGGAGCAGCACGAGCGGCGTGATCCGCGTGGCGCCCCACACCGTCAAAAGCGTCGCGGCCACGACGAGCACCGTCGTGGCGTAGTAGATCTGGGTGCGGACGTGGTCGATGTGGTCCGCGCCGGTGAACGTCGACGAGAGGATCGTCGTGTCGGAGATGGGGGAGCAGTGGTCGCCGAAGATGGCGCCGCTGAACACGGTCCCGATCGCGACGGGAAGCAGCGCGGGCGTGGCGCCGCCGACGCTCCACGCCAGCGGGACCGCGATCGGCGTCACGATCGCCATCGTTCCCCACGAAGTGCCCGTCGAGAACGCGATGAACGCGGACGCCATCAAGACGACGACCGGGAGCAGCGTCGGCGACACGAACTCCTGAGCGATGTCGGTGACGAAGACGCCCGTGCCGAGGGCGGTGGTAACGGTGCCGATCGTCCACGCCATCACGAGGATCGTGAGCGCGGTCAGCATCATTCCGAAGCCGTCGATGACGGTCTCCATCGCCTCGTCGAGGTTCGCGATCCCGCTGGCGATGCCCATGGTGAGCGCGACGGCGACCATCATGAACGTCCCCCACAGGAGCGCGTCGACGAACGCGGCGTTGCCGGCGATCTCGAACGGCCCAGCGCCGGCCTCCGACGCGCCGAGTCCGGTGTAGAACCCGCCGCCGACCACGGTCGCCATCAGGGCGAGCGTCGGCACGAGGAAGTACCGGAGCTGCGGCGAGTCGGTCAGCACGTCGCCGAGGCTGTCCTCGGCGCTCTGCATCGGGATGGCCCCGTCGCGCAGGACCTTCCCCTCCGTCGCGGAGCGGTGCTCGGCGTCGAGCATCTCGCCGAAGTCGCGCCTCGAGAAGACGATTATCCCGACCATCACGACCGCCAGCAGGCAGTACATGTTGAACGGGACGCTCTGGAGGAACAGCGCGAAGGCGCTGGGGACCTGACCGGCGTCGACGGAGACGCCCGCCGCCTCGTAGCCGTCGCGGATCATGCTCAGCTGGTACGCGACCCAACTCGAGACGCCGAACGTCGCGACCGGCGCGGCGGTCGAGTCGATCATGTACGCGAGCTTCTCCCGAGAGATGCTCACCTCGTCGGAGATCTCCCGCATCGTGGTGCCGACGATCGCCGTGTTCGAATAGTCGTCGAAGAACCAGATCATGCCGAAGATCCACGTCGCCGCGCCGACCTTCCGTTGGCTGTCGAGCCTGGATGTCACCGCGTTCGCGAGGGCGTTCGCCCCGCCGAGCCGCCAGATGAGTGCGACGCCGGCCCCGAGGAACAGCACGATCAGCATGATCTTCGCGTTGAACGTGCTCTCGCCGATCGAGGAGACGAGCCAGTCCAGCGTCTGGACCACGCCGTGGTTCGTCGTGTAGATCGCGGCCCCGGACCAGATCCCTAAGAACAGCGAGAGGACCGGTTTCCGCGTCACCATCGCGAGCACGATCGCTAACAGCGGCGGCACGAGGGAGACGGCGCCGAACGTCTCGGCTCCCGTCATACGCCTCCCCCCGAGCGATCCCGACCTGACGAGGGGGACGAGCGGCCCACCGCAGACGACCGGAATCCTCGTCGCACGCGCTCGGAGGCGCCTGTACAGGCGTTCACCGGATTCGTCGAACCGATGCGACGGTCACGAGCCCTCGTCTGGAAAACCATGTTACACACACCCACACCGGCTCGGAGTATATATAATCTATGGTAGTTTCATATTTCTGACCGTACGTTTTCGAAATGTGGACATTCAATTCCCCTTCCGACTGTTTCGCTTCTCGAACGACGAGACGTTCGCGGGTGTGTCTCCCGAAGGAGGATTCCTCTCGGGCCGACAGCGCCCGCCCGCTCTCCGTCGCGACGCGTCAGAGACCGACGACGCGCCTTTTAACCCGCTCAGGCGCGCACCGTCGGGTATGTTCGAAGACCGGCCGGACCGCGACGTCGAGGTCGTCCTCGTTGGGCGCTCGAACGTCGGCAAGTCCACGCTGATGCGCGAGCTGACGGGCCACGACTTCTCGACCGGCGGTAAGCCGGGCGTCACCCGCCAGCCGAACCACTTCGACTGGGCCAGCGAGAGCTTCATGTTCACGGACCTCCCCGGCTTCGGGTTCATGTCCGGCGTGGAAGAGGAGCACCGCGAGCAGATCAAGACGGACATCGTCCGCTACCTGGAGGACAACGCCGATTCGATCCTCGCGGGGGTCGTCGTGATGGACGGCAAGGCCGCGGTGGACATCATCGATCGGCACGCCGAGCGCGGGAACGTCCCCCACGACGTGGAGATGTACGGCTTCCTGGAGGACGTGGGCGTCGAGCCCATCGTCGCCGTCAACAAGACCGACAAGATCGACGACCTCGACGAGCGGCTCGACGAGATCTGCGACCGGCTCGGGCTGTTCCCGCCGTGGCAGCAGTGGTCCGACCGCGTGGCGCCCATCTGCGCGAAGCGCGGCGACGTCGAGGCCTTAGAGAAGTGTCTCCGGACGCGCTTCCACGACCACAACCGCGACGACCTACTGAAGTTCGTCTCTTAAGTAATGGTGTGCTGCGGCAGGATCGGTTGCTCCGTGGGTTCGGCCGTTTATTTATAAGTGAACGTTTGCGAGTCAACGTCGGACAGCGCCACAATCCCAGTTACTTGCTTATAAGTGGCTGCTGACGGACTGACGGCGTACACCGCCAAAGCCCTAGCTGCTCGGCCGTACGTGGGTGACGCCCAATCAACGGTGGACACCGCCAAAGCCCCAGCCGCGAGGACTCGGTGCGCTCGCTGCGCTCCTCGTTCGTTCGCTCCGCTCACTCACTCCGGTGCTTACGTCACGCGCCGTCGTCCTCGCGGCTGCCCCTTTGAGTCCCACCCCGCACAGCGCCTCACACCTCCCCAGCCTCGTCAGCCGTCCTCGCTTCGCTTCGGGCGACTGACTCCCTCGCGCGTGCTCCTCGCGGCCGCCAACGGCGGCCAGTCGGAGGCACGCGCCACCGCAGAGCCATTTGTAAATAGTTGACCCAGTAACCGATTGGAGTCCCGTCGTTTCAGAACTCGAAGCCGACCACGTCGTCGCTCGGTCGGAGCGGGCTCTTCGGATACGGCGGCTCGGCGTCGGGGTCGTTGTAGGCTCGCGGCGCCACGTCGTTCGGCGCGTCGGGGTAACACAGCGCGGCGAGCGTCTGGATCGCGGTGCGGCCGCTCGCGAGTTCGAACTGCCCGCCGCCGTACAGCTGGATCCCCTCCTCCTCGCAGTAGGCGATCGTCTCGAACAGCGATTCGAGCGTGCCGAACCGCGAGGGCTTGACGTTACACCAGCCGGGCTCGACAGGGAGGGATTCGAGGCTCTCGACGCCGTCGATCGGATAGTCGAACGAGAGCCGGTCCGCCTGCGGCTGGACGAGCGCGCTCGTCGCGGGCGTGAACGCCGGGTCCTCCACGACCGCGGCCGGGAACGCCGCGAACACGTCGCGGTACAGCTCCGGGTCGGGCTCGACGTCCACCTCGGTCCCCTCGTACCAGCCCTTCAGATCGAGGACGCGCACGGCGTCGGTCTCCCGCAGCGTCTCGAAGGCCGACTCCGGCCACTCCGGCGTGGGGTCGAGCTTGAACTCCAACTCCGGGTCTCGCGCGAGCAGCGCCTCGACGCGGTCGGTCGAGGGCGGGTCGCCGAGCCGCGTTGAGACGACGAAGCGGACCGGTTCGGGGTCGACGCCGAGGCGCTCACCGAGCGACTCCCCGTGCTGTCTGAGGGCCAAGTCGAGCGCCGCGCTCTCGACCGCCCACCGACGGTAGTTGCGGGACGTCTCGTTTGCTGGCTCGTGGCCGTGGAAGAGGTCGATCTCGTCGAGTCGGTCGGACAGCGCGTCGATCGTCCACTCCCCCTCGATGTCGATCGGGTCGGTGCCGGCGAGGGCGTCGTGGTCGGCGGTCTCGTAGGTGACGTCTTCCCCCCTGCCGACGACGCCGTCGCCGGAGAGCCGGTACTCCGTCGTCGTCCGCTCGAAGCCGCTCGTCGTGTTCGCCGTGTGTCGTCGCCGCGAGACCGACTCGATCGTGACCGTCAGGTCCGCGATCCGCTCGTAGTGGCTCATACCCCCGTGGAGGTCGGCTGTCCACTTAAATCGGTGAGCGCGGGCGGGCTCGACGCTCCCCCCGCCGCGGTTACGACCCGGAGTCGCTCGCGCGGCCTCGCAGCGTCGCGATCCGAGTTCCGAGCGTCCAGAACAGCGGGATCACGGTGAGGACGACCGCGCCGGCGGCCGCGACCTGGAGGACGGTCGTCGTGAACCACGGCGCGCCGTCGGCGTACGGCAGCGAGGTGTGGGTCACCTCGCCGATCACGGGCACGAAGTAGTCCATCAGCAGGTCGATTGTGTACCACGCGGTCGCGACCGCGACCGCCTTCAGCGGGAAGTCGGTGATCCGGTGGAGGACGAACGCCTGGACCACCATCGCGAGGTGGCTGAAGAACAGGAAGGCGTACAGCGCCGGACCGTTGACCGCGAGGAACTCCGGCCAGAAGACGACGAGGACGTACGGGGTCCACAGCCCGAGCTTGACGTTCCCGAAGAACGCCAGCGCGGCGAGCGTGTCGCTCGACCGCCCGAGCGCCCACGCGCCGAGCGCGATCGCGATGAGCAGCGTCGCGCCCGGGCTGTCCGGGATGAACAGCCACATCTCGGTCGGGAGAGCGCGGAACTGGAATCGGTAGTACCAGAAGCCGAACGCGGTGCCGACGAGGTTGATGGCGACGATGACCCACGCGAACCGGAAGGCGACGTCCTCCAGTCGTTGCGGGAGCGGCGCGACCCACCGCGGAAGCGACTCGCGGTCCGGCGGGTCGCGACCGAGCACGCCGACGATGTCCATACCGCCGGCTCGGCCCGGGCGGGCAAAGTCGTGGCGGTCGCGGCGGGCGCGACCGGCGCACCCGATCGGTGTCGCGAGACCAGATCGAGCGCGGACCGAGCGCGATGCGAGCGCCCGTCAGACCCCGACCGCGACGAAAAGGGCTATGGGCGCCCGGCGGAAAGGCGGGGGTATGCGCCCGCGAACGCTGCTCGCGCTGCTCCTCGTCGTCCCCCTCGTGGACGCGCTGTTCCTGATCGTGGTCGCGACGCGGCTCGGGTGGCCGGTGACGGTCGCCTTGGTCGTGTTGACGGCCGTCCTCGGGATGCTCCTGCTCCGCGCCGAGGGGCGAGCGACCCTCGGGCGCCTCCAACGGAAGGTCGCGCAGGGGAAGCCGCCGACCGACGAACTGCTCGACGGCGGGCTGCTCATCGCCGCGGGCGCGTTCCTGCTCACGCCGGGGCTCGTCACCGACGCGGTCGGCTTCCTGCTCGCGCTCCCGCTCTCCCGGGTGCCGATCCGCGTGGCCCTGAAGAAGTACGTCGTCATCCCGTACATCGAACGCGAGACGGACGGCTTCCTCTCGGGCAACGTCTACATCGGCGGCTTCCCGAACGACGGCGACGGCGGCTTCACGATGGGCGGTAGCGGGTTTCCCGGTGACGGCCCGGACGGGTTCGACGGCGGCGACGGCCCCGATACCGACGGAAGTGTCGGGGGGAACGCTGACGCCGGCGGCGGGTCGGCGGACGACGACGTTGTCGACGTGGATTTCACCGTCGAAGAGGAGGAGCGGAAGGGAACCGACTGACGACGTGGAGGTCGTGAGGGTCCGTCAAACCGCCACACGGCGGGCGGCTCACGAAAGGAAACCCTTAAAATCCTACCCGCGCAACGGTTGGATGCGCTCACCTGGGCCAATAGCTCAGTCAGGTTGAGCGCTCGGCTGATAACCGGGAGGTCCACGGTTCAAATCCGTGTTGGCCCACCTGCTTCGCGAGCGGTCTTTGACCGCTCGGGATTGGTGGGCTGGGACTCCCCAGCCACCCAATTTCGGTCTTCTACACCCAGAGAGGCACCGGTAGCGTGTCTTATCAGGGTTGGAATTCTGCGGAGGGGTATCGCATCCACGGCCTCCGAGTGCCGACCGATACCGCGATCGGCCCCCGCGATCAATCATTTGTACACCGCCCGTGAGAGAGGGGTATGGAGCAGCTGACGTGTTACGACTGCGGGGAGACGTATCCGTTCGGAGACGTGACCCGGTGTCGCTGCGGCGAGCCGCTCTGGTTCGAGACCGACGCGGCGGCGTTCGACTGGCCAGACGCGAGCGACGGTTCGCTCGGTCGAGACGCGCTCTGGCGATACGAGTCCGTCCTCCCCGCGACGACGCCGACCGGGCTCGCCGCCGCCGCGGGCGGGACGCCGCTGTTCCGTGCGCCGTCGATCGAATCGACGGACGGCCCTCGGGTCCACCTCAAGGTGGAGGGCGTCAATCCGACGGGGAGCTTCAAGGACCGCGGAACGGCCGTCGGTATCAGTCGTGTCGACGGACCGGTCGGAACGGTCTCGCACGGCAACATGGCGTTGAGCGTCGCCGCCCACGCCGCCGCGGCGGACCGGGAGGCGGTCATCCTCGTGGCCGAGGACACCCCGGACTCCCGGCTCGCGATGATCGCCCAACACGACCCGCACCTGTTCCGGGTCCACGGGGAGTACGGGCGGCTCTACCACGACACCCTCGAACACGACCTCGGCGCCGCGTTTCTCAACTCGGACGCCCCGCTCCGGGTGGCCGGACAGAAGACGGTCGCGTACGAGATCTGCGAGGCGTTCGCCCCCGACGCACCCGACGCGATCGTCTTACCGGTCAGCAGCGGCGGGCAGGCGAGCGGGGTCTGGAAGGCGCTCAGGGAACTGGACGCGGCGGGGCTTCTCACGGCGACGCCGCGGATCTACCTCGCGCAGACCGCACGTTGCGACCCGATCGCGCAGGCGTACCGTCGCGGGGCGTCGCGCGTCGAGCCGGTCACGGGCGAGCCGACGGCGGCCGTCTCGATCAACAACGCAGACCCGCCGAGCGGAAACCGGGCGCTGGCCGCCGTCGCGGAGACGGACGGCGGCGTCGTCTCCGTCCCCGAGGAGGCGATGCTCGCCGAAACGGACCGCCTCGCGGCCGACGCCGGCGTCTCGGTCGAGCCGTCTTGCGCCGTGGCCACGGCCGCCGTGCGGGACCTCGCCGCGGCCGGCGAGTTCGGTCCCGACGACGACGTCGCCGTGATACTGACCGGGTCGGGGTACAAGTACGGGGAGACCGAGCCCGACACCTCGTCGGTTCGGGAGGTCGACCGATCGGACGTCCCGGGCGCGGTCCGCGACGCGGTGTCATAACCCGTCGGGCGCCGGCCTCACTCCGTTGCCGCCGCCTCGTCGGTGGGTTCGGCGAGGCTCCCGCCGGCCCCGATCAAGCGGTCAAGGAGCAGCGCTCGGTCGTGGTGACCGCGGCGTCGACGAGGGGAGCCCGCGTCGGGAGTGCCGGAAGCTTACGATCGGTCGAAGGGAACGGATTCGGGAGCGACGATCGGAAGACGGGTGACACGCGCGGGCCGTGTGCGGGGAGTGAGAGCGGCAGCGGCGAGGCGGACCCACGCCGTGTATCCCGCGAAATCCCGGAACGAACCCGACCATAGGCGTTTACACGCAGCTCTCCGTCGGCGGGGCATGAATCCGTTCGACGACGGCGGCGTCTGCGAAAGTGGCTACGGGTTCCGCGTGCCCGACCGGACCGACCCCGGTGTCGCCCGGTGTCGCGAGTTCGGCACCCGCGAACTGGCGCCCATCTGACCGCTCGACGGGGGGCACGGCGGCGCTGAGGGCCACTACGCTTATGCGAACCGAGTGAGTCGGTACCAACGATCATGAAGAAGCTGATCAACGACCCGGACGACGTCGTCGACGAGATGCTGGACGGCATGACGGCGACGTATCCCGACCGCCTGCGACGCCTGCCGGACACGCAGGTGCTCGTCCGCGACGATGGGCCGATCGACGGGAAGGTAGCGCTGGTGACGGGGGGCGGCAGCGGCCACGAGCCGACCCATGCGGGGTACGTCGGCGACGGAATGCTGGACGGCGCGGCCGCGGGCGACGTGTTCTCCTCGCCGACCGCGGACGAGTTCGAGGAATTGATCGGCGCCTGCGACGCGGGCGACGGCGTCCTCGCGATCATCAAGAACTACGAGGGCGACGTGATGAACTTCGAGACCGCCATCGAGCTCGCGGAGATGGAGGGGATCGAGGTCGAGAGCGTCGTGGTGAACGACGACGTGGCAGTCGAGGACTCGCTGTACACCTCCGGGCGTCGCGGCGTCTGCGGAACGATCCTCGTCCACAAGGCCGCCGGCGCGAAGGCCGCGGAGGGCGCCGACCTGAGCGAGGTCAAGCGCGTCGCCGAGAAGGTGGTCGACAACGTCGGCACGATGGGCACCGCGCTCACCTCGTGTGTCACCCCGGAGAAGGGCGAGCCCACCTTCGATCTCGGCGACGACGAGATCGAACTCGGCATCGGGATCCACGGCGAGCCGGGCACGGAGCGCACGGACGTGATGTCGGCCGACGAGATCACCGAGCACCTGACCGAGGCGGTCCTCGACGACCTCGGCCTCGACGAGGGACAGGAGGTGCTCACGGTCGTCAACGGGATGGGCGCCACCCCGCAGATGGAGCTGTTCGTCGTCAACCGACGCCTCCAGGAGCTGCTCGGGGAGCACGGGCTGGAGACCTACGACGCGTGGGTCGGCGACTACATGACCTCGCTGGACATGGCTGGCGCGTCGATCACGGTGTGCGCGGTCGACGCCGAACTGAAGGAGCTGTTCGACGCGCCGGCCGACACCCCGGCGCTGACGGTGAAATGAGCGACGACGGGGCGGCGGTCGTCGCGGCCGTCGAGGCCGTCGCCGAGCGCATCGAGGCCGAGCGCGACCACCTCACGCAGCTGGACTCCGCGATCGGCGACGCCGACCACGGCGGGAACATGGCGCGCGGCTGGGCCCGGGCGGCCGACGCCGCGCGCGACCTCGACGACCCGGACGCCGAGACCGTCGCGAAGACGGTCGGCAAGACGCTGATGGCCGAGGTCGGCGGCGCCTCGGGTCCGCTGTTCGGCGGGTCGCTCGTGTTCGCGGCGGGCGAACTCGACGGGGGTATCAGCCACGAGACGGCGGTGGCGTTCGCCGAGACGTACTTGGAGAAGGTCGAGGACCGCGGCGACGCGCGCGTCGGCGACCAGACGATGGTGGACGCGCTGACGCCCGCGGTCCACACGTTCAAGAAGTCGATCGAGGCCGACGACCTGCCGCCGATCGAGGCGCTCGCGAAGGCGGTCGACGCCGCCGAGCGCGGCGTCGCGTTCACCGTTCCGATCCGGGCGCGGAAGGGGCGCGCCTCCTACCTCGGCTGGCGCTCGGTCGGGCACCAGGACCCGGGGGCGACCAGCACCTTGTTCATCCTCGAAGAGCTGCTCGCGGTCGCCGCCGACCGGCTCGGCGTCGACGCCCCGGAGCCCGACGCCGCCTCGCCGACGATCCCGGACGAGGACCCCGACGACGCGGGGGTCTCGGAGGGCGACTGATGGTCGGGATCGTCGTCGTCTCGCACAGCGAGAGCGCCGCCGAGGGGATCGCCGAGATCGCCGCCGAGATGGCTGGCGACACCCGGATCGAACCGGTCGGCGGCGACGGGAAGGGCGGGATCGGCACCGTCCCCGACGCGATCGAAACGGCGATCGACGCCGCGGCCGGTTCCGAGGACGGGAGCGACGCGGTCGGGGGCGAGGAAGACGGAGGCGACGCGGACGGCGTCGTCGTCCTCGTCGACCTGGGCAGCGCGGTGATGAACGCGGACGTCGCGGTCGAGATGAGCGACGCGGAGGCCGTCATCGCGGACGCGCCCGTCCTCGAAGGCGCCGTCAACGCGGCGGTCGCGGCGACCGACCCCTCGGCCACGGTCGAGTCCGTGCGCGAGCAGGCGGAGTCCGCCCGGGACATCGAGAAGCTGTAGGGGCGGATCCGGCCCGTTTTTCCGAGTCGGCTACGCGTCGCGCTCGCCGAGCCCGAGCGCGTCCAGCACCTCGCCGCGCGTCTCGCAGGCGAGCGCCTCGTTCGCGAGGGACGCCGCGGCGTCGGCGTCGACCTCGCGGACGCGCGCCTTCACCTCGGGCACCGTCACGGCGCTCATGCTGAGCTCGTCGAAGCCGAGCCCGACGAGGAGTTCCGTCAGCGCCGGGTCGCCGGCCATCTCGCCGCACATCCCGACCCAGGCGTCGCTCCCCTCCGCGGCCGCCGTCGTGCGGTCGAGCGCGCGCAGCACCGCCGGGTGGAGCGGGTCGTGGTGCTCGGCGACGGCGTCGTTGCCGCGGTCGGCCGCCATCACGTACTGCGCGAGGTCGTTCGTCCCGACGCTCAGGAAGTCGAGCCGGTCGGCGAGCGCGTCCGCGAGGAACGCCGCCGCGGGCGTCTCGATCATCGCACCCAGTTCGGGGACCACATGGGCGACGCCCTCGTCGGCGAGGTCGGCCGCGACCGACTCGACGGCGTCGACCGCGCGCTCGACCTCCTCGACGCGCGTGACGAGCGGGAACATGACGGCGAGCCCGTCGCCGTCCTCGGTCGCCGCGGCGCGGAGCAGCGCGCGGAGCTGCGTCTCGAAGAGGTCCGCGTGCTCGTCGAGCGACAGCCGGACCCCGCGCCGCCCGAGGAACGGGTTCGGCTCGTCGGGGAGGTCGAGGTACGGGACCGGCTTGTCGCCGCCCACGTCGAGCGTCCGGACGACGACGCGGTCGTCGGGGAACGCCGACAGCGCGGCCGTCACGGCCTCGTACTGCTCGTCCTCGGTCGGGGGCGCCTCGCGGTCGACGAAGAGGAACTCGGTCCGGAACAGTCCGACCCCGTCCGCGCCGCGCCCGGCGGCCGGCGCCAGTTCGACTTCGCCGCCCACGTTCGCGGCGACCGCAATCGGCCGGCCGTCGGCGGTCGCGACGCGTTCGGGGATCGCGTCCGGACCGGACTCCCGCACCGCGTCGCGGCGGGCCTCGTCGGGATCGACGACGACCTCGCCGGCCTCGCCGTCGACGAGGACCGTCTCCCCGTCGTTGATCGATTCGAGCGTCTCGCCGACGCCGACGACCGCGGGGACCGCGAGCGACCGCGCGATGATCGCGGCGTGGGAGGTACGACCCCCCTCGACGGTCGCGACCCCGGCGACCGCCTCGGGGTCGAGCGCTGCGGTGTCGCTCGGCGTGAGCCGCTCCGCGAGCAGGACCGTCCCGTCGGGGAGGGCCGCGAGGTCCGCGGCGGCGGTCGACACCCCGCCGTCTCCGGCGAGGAGCGCGCGGAGCAACCGATCGCGGACGTCGCGCAGGTCGTCGGCGCGCTCCGCCATCCGCCCCTCCATGCCCTCGAACTGCGCGACGGCCTCGTCGAGCCGGTCCGCGACGGCGTGTTCCGCGGGCGTTCCCTCGCGGATCGCGGCCTCGACGTCCTCGATTATCGTCGGGTCGTCGAGGAACCCCTCGTGGGCCTCGAACACCGCGGCCTCCTCCTCGCCGACGCGCTCGGCCGCCCGGTCCCGGGCGTCGCGTAGGGCCTCTCGCACGGCGTCCCGCGCCGCCTCGTACCGGTCTAGTTCGGCGTCGGCGTCGACGGACGCCGGGTCGGGGCGGTCCGGGAGCGTCAGGTCGGCCTCGGGACGGTACCAGCGCGTCGTCCCGACCCCCGCACGCGGCGTGCTGCCGACGCCGGCGAGCGTCCTCACGGCGCGTCCTCCGCGTCGCCGCCGTCGGTCCCCGACTCGTCCGCCTCCTCAACCGGACTCGTGAGCAGGTCGCAGACGGCGTCGAGTGCGGCCTCGGCGTCGGGCCCCTCGGCGACCACGCAGACCGACTCGCCGTGCCCGACGTTCAGCCCGCTGACGGAGAGCATGCTGTCGGCGCGGACGAGGCCTCCGTCGCCGTCGTCGGCGCGACCGATCGACACGTCGGCGTCGAATCGGTTCGCCGTCTGTACCAGCTTCGAGGCGGGTCGCGCGTGGAGGCCGGCCTCTGGTTCGACCGTGACGGTCCGTTCCATGCGGTCCGGTTGGGCCCCGGTGGGTAATAGCTGATCGGGGCGGCGGGCGGGCCGGCGGCGCAGGGCGACTACGGCGCCGCCTGCTTCGTCGAGACCAGTTCGATCACGTCGCGGTGGGAGAGCTCGCGGTCGGTCCCGACCTGTCGGCCGCTCCGGCAGTCGGTGCCGTGGAGGAGCCCCTCGCCGATGTCCGAGTGGATGTGGTACGCGAAGTCCTCCGTCGTGGAGCCCTCGGGGAGGATGAAGCAGTCGCGGAAGACCCCCTTCTCGTCTTTGCTCCCGTTGGCGGAGCCGGGGAAGACCGCGATACAGCCCAGCACGTCGAAGACGGCGGCTTCGAGCGCGCCCTGGACGCCCGTGCCGTCGTACTCGCCGACGAACTCGCCGATCCGATCGAGGCCGGCCGCCTGCTCGCCGGAGACGTCGCCGACGATCTCGAACTCGTCCGCGCCGGGCGTGTAGTCGACGACGCCCGCCTCGTCGGCGTTCTTCAGCGCCTTCTCGGCGTGAGCGCTCGCGGGGACGAAGGACAGGTGGTCGTAGTCGGGGTCCGACGTGATCTCCTCCCAGTTCGCCTGCGCCTCGGGGGTGTCCATCTTGTTGGCCGCGATCACCATCGGCTTCGTCCGCTTGCGGATCTCGCGGGCCAGTTCGACCTTGTCCGTCTCGTCCCACGTCTCGGGGTCGAGTTCGAGCCCCTGCGCGAGGATGGTCCGCTTCATCCGGTCTTTGTCCGTCCCGAACGCGGACATCTGCTCGGCCAGCTCCTCCTCGACGGCGGCGTCGGCGCCCTGGTACCGCGTCTCGTACTTCTCGAGGCCCTTCTCTAGCACGTCGAGGTACCACGCGTCCAACTCCTCCTCCAGGAAGTCGATGTCCTCGCGGGGGTCGTGGCCCTCCGTCGCCTCGCCCTCGATGTCGGTCTTCCCCGAGAAGTCGACGACGTGGATCAGCACGTCGGTCTCGTTGAGGTCGGTGAGGAACTGGTTGCCGAGCCCGCGCCCCTCGTGGGCGCCCGGGACGAGCCCGGCCACGTCGACGAGCTTCACCGGGACGAACCGCGTCCCCTCGCGGCAGACGCCGACGCTCGGCGTACACGTCTCGTCGAACTCAGGGGCGGCGCAGTCGACGCGGACGTACGCCTCGCCGACGGTCGGGTCGATGGTGGTGAACGGGTACGCCCCCTCCGGCACGTCGTTCATGGTCGCGGCGTTGAAGAACGTCGACTTCCCCACCGAGGGCTTGCCGACGAGACCGATCCGGTAACTCATTACCGCCAGTCCGCGATCCGCGGTAAAAAGCGATGCGAGACGCGCCGTGGCGTGGGACTCGATGACGAGGGACCGCGGCGTGCGAACGGTGACGAGGGAGCGAGAAAGCGGCCCTCGTCAGGCGTCGCCGTCGGACTGGCCCGGCTCCCCGAGCGCCTCGATGGGGAGGACGTTCTGGAGCGCGGCGTGCGCGTCGTCGGCGCTCTCGAACGTCTCCTGATCGACGTGGGCGAGGAGGTCGCCGAGGTCGGCGTCGCCGTCGGCGAACAACACCGTGGTGCCGGCGAACGCCTCGGCGAGCGCGTCTCGATCGGCGGGGTACGCGTGATCTTCGAGCGTCGGTTCGAGCCGGGAGAGGGTGATCTCGTCGGACATACCGTCCCCTCGACGGGACGGAGCATAAACGCGCGCCCCGTCGCGGCCGGGGCGGGGCGACGGCGAGAAACCGGCAAGAACCGCAAAAGGTTATCCGTCGTCGGCGATATGAGTCATGTGAACATGCCCCTATACGACCGGATCCTGGTCCCGACCGACGGCTCCTCGGAGGGGGAGCTGGCGGTGTGCCACGCGCTCGACCTCGCCGCGGTCCACGGGGCCTCGGTCCGCGCCATCTACGTGGTCGACACCGCGCGGTACGCCGGGATGCCGATGGAGACGACATGGGAGGGCGTCGGCGACCTGCTGTACGACGACGGGGAGGCGGCGCTCGAAACGGTCCGCGAACTGGCCGCCGACCGCGACGTGGACGTGGAGACGGTCGTCGTCGAGGGGTCGCCCAGCCGCGAGGTCATCACCCACGCCGAGGAGGCGGGCTGCGACCTCGTCGTGATGGGCACTCACGGCCGCGGCGGCATCGACCGACTGCTCCTCGGCAGCGTCGCGGAGAAGGTCGTGCGGGGCTCGTCAATTCCGGTGTTGACGGTCCGGATCGGCGACGGGGAGGAGCCGCCGAGCGCCGCCGAGTCGGCGACGGCGGGCGAGACGGCCGGGACCGACGCCGAGGGGGCGGTCTCGGACGCGACGGAGACCGGATAGGGAGGAGGCTCGCGCTCGGCCGCTCTCCTCACTCCGCGCCGCGGAGGTGTTCGCAGTCGCCCGCGTGGACGCGCCGCCGGCCCTCGTCGGTGTCGACCACGAGCGCGCCAGGCTCGGCGACGTCGACGGCGGTGCCCTCCACGACGCCGTCGGCGGCCTCGACGCGGACGCGCCGCCCGAGCGTGCTCGCTCGCTCGCGCCACGCCGGGAGGACGCCGTCGAGCGCCCTGGGCGACGCGGTGAGCTCCGCGTAGCGTTCGAGCAGCGTCGCGGCGAACCGCCGCCGATCGACCGGGGCGCCGCGCTCGGCCGACAGCGACGTCGCGCCCGCGGGCAGCGTCTCGGGGTCGAGGTTGGCGTTGACGCCGACGCCGACGACGAGCCAGCCGACGCGGTCGGCCTCCCCCTCCATCTCCGTGAGGATCCCCGCCAGCTTCCGGCCGCCGCGGCCGCCGAGATCCGACGCGGGGGCGCTTTCCTCGGGCGTCCCGTCGCCGACCAGCACGTCGTTCGGCCACTTGATCCGCGCGTCGACGCCGGCCTGGCGGGCGGCGTCGGTCGTCGCGACCGCGGCCGCGAGCGTGAAGAGCGGCGCCCGCGCGGTCGGCACGTCGGGGCGGGTCAGGACCGACAGCCAGACGCCGCCGCTCGGCGCCACCCACTCGCGGTCGAGGCGCCCCCGGCTCCCCGTCTGCTCGTTGGCGACCACCGCGACGTCCGCGGCGTCCGCTCCCGCGAGCTCGCGGGCCCGCTCGTTCGTCGACCCGACCCGGTCGTGGTACTCCACCGAGTAAGGGGCGTCGAGCCCGAACGCGATGCCCGGCCCGGAGTAGCCCGGGTCGTCGGGCGCGACGTAGCCGTCCGACGTCGACTCCACCGCGAACCCCTCCTCGCGGAGCCCCTCGACCGCCTTCCAGACGGCCGCCCGGGAGACGTCGAGCGACTCGGCGAGGGCGGGCCCGGAGACCGGGTCGTCGTCCGCCGCGAGGGCGTCGAGCAGCGCGCGCCGCGTGTCCATACGCCCCGATCCGGCGGCCTGGCCGAAAGCCGTTCCGGGTCTCGAACGCCGCGTCGGGTCCCCGACGCTTTGTGTCCGGGGCGCGAAGGACCGCCGATGACCGACGTGGACCGCGACGGCGACGACCGAACGGAGGCCGGGAGCGAAACCGTGTCGCTCGTCGTCGTCGACGGCGACGAGCGCGTCGACCTCGACGTGGAGCGGGGACGGAACCTCCGCCGGGTCCTGCTCGACGCCGGGCTGTCGCCGTACGCGGCCGCGACCCGCCGCCTCAACTGCGGCGGACGAGGGATCTGTGCGACCTGCGGCGTCCGCGTCAGAGAGGGACCGCCGGCCGACCACTGGCACGACCGGCTCGCCGACCGGTTCGGCTACCCCCGGCTCTCCTGTCAGATCGCGGTCGACCGCCCGATGACGGTGTCGCTCGTCGACAAGCGCGTGTGGGGCGGGCGGCGGTCCGAGGCGGGCGACGGAGAGCCGGACGGCGGCTGACGCCCGGGCCCCACACCTCGTTTCCGGTGAAACGGCGAACGGTACCGCGTCACACGGGCGGCCCGTCGAGGGGTTCCGAAGGGACGTCGCGGGCGTTCGGCCCGGTGATCGGGGGCCTTCTGGCTGCCGTCGCGGCACAAAAGCCAAGTCCGCTGGCCCGAACGGTCGGGTATGCAACCCTCCAAGGAGCGCGAGTCGTCCGACGACGACCCGATGGACGACCTCGACGACCTCCTCGACGACGACCTCGGTGGCGGCGAGGGGGCGTCCGACGCCGACGCCGGCGGCGCCGCGGCCGCCGAACCGGGCGCGCGGAGCGCCGGGAACGCCGGGGACGCCGGCAGGGTCGGCGTCTCGGGCCGGTGGTTCTCGGCGAAGTCGTTCGGGCTCGCGCTCGCGACCGTCGCGGTCGGCGTGTTCGTCGGCGGGCTGATACCGCTCATCGGGGGAACGATCGGCACCGCGGGCGGCGTGTTCGTCGCCTCGTTCCTCCTCGGCCTGGCGCTCTCGACGCGCCGGTACGTCGAGACGGGGGTCGCCGGCGGCGCGGCGGGCGCGGCCAGCGCGGTGACGAGCGTCCTCGGCGTCGGCTTCCTGCCCATCGGGATCGACTACCTCTCGCAGTGGGGGCTCCCGCTGGTCGCGGTCGGCGGGGGCGTCGGGCTGGCGCTCGCGCTGCTGGGGCACTACTTCGGCCGCGACCTCCGCGCGGGGCTGAGTCGGGACATCGAGGGGTGAATCCCCGCTGACGGCGCAGGGCCTTTCCGCCGGTCGCTATCCGGTCAGGCGATCGGCGTCGACGTAGTCGGCGATCTCCCGGCGCTCCAAGACGAGGAAGCCGGCGAGGATCGCGACGAATCCGACGAGCGCCGACGCGTCGACGAGGTGGCCGAGCAGGAGCCAGCTGCCGACCGCGGCGACGACGGGCTCCGCGTAGCCGACGAGGTGGAGCTGCGACGGGCCGACCGCGTCGAGCAGCGCGAAGTACAGGAGAAACGCGACAACGCCGGACAGCAGCGTCAGGTACGCGAGCGACGCGATCGACGTCTGGTTCCAGACGACCGCGGCGGGCGACTCCCCGATCGCGGCGGCGGCGACGAGGAGCTGGCCCGCCCCGATGACCATCGCCCACCCCTGAAGCGCGGCGATCGGCAGGTCGGTGCGGAGGGGTCGCAGCAGGACGGCGCCGAGCGAGAAGGCCACCGCGCCCGCGAGCGCGAGGCCGACGCCGACGACCGCCGCGCTGCCAAGCCCGGCCGCCGCCGGGTCGGCGACCACGGCCACCCCGAGGACGCCGAGCGCGAACCCGCCGATCTCGACGGGGCCGAGGCGTTCGTTCGGGAGGAGCGCGGCCGCGAAGACGGCCGTCAGGACCGGAGAGAGGCTCACGACGACCGCGGCGACCGCGCCGGAGATCCGGACCTCGCCGAGGTAGAGGAGCCCGTGGTACGCCGCGATCACGAACGTCCCCGCGACGGCGACGCCGAGCCACTCGTCGCGGCCCCGCGGCGTCCACCGGTCCGCGGCGACCGCGGCGTAGCCGAGCACGACCGCGCCCGCGACGGCGTACCTGACCCCCGCGAACAGCAGCGGCGGGAAGTATTGGAGGCCGGCCTCGATGGCGACGAAGGAGGTCCCCCACAGCGTCGCGAGGAGGAGGAACGCGGCGACGATCGCTTCCGGAGTAGAGAGGAAGTTTCTGAGTTTCACTGGCTACTCGTTCGAAATACGCGACTGTAGTTAAATTATACTCTCGAAACAGCCGACATTTGGAATGAAGAATCAGACATACGAATCAGATCCGATTCGAACACCTAACTGTGCTCGAATATTAGAGCAGACTCCAACCCTGTCGGTCGACATATACAACCGGTCGGGGGTCGATCCGGGGGTATGGACGAGCGCGACGTGCGGCTGTTGAAGGCCATCTCCGATCTCGGCACCGGGAGCCCCGAACGGCTCCACGAGGAGACCGGGATCCCGGTGTCGACGATCCACTATCGGCTGAACAACCTGCGCGAAGACGGCGTCATCGAGAACGACCTGTACGACCTCGACCACGAGGCGCTCGGGCTCGGCGTCACCGTCATCGTCGAGGTGCTCGCCAGCTACGAGGGCCCCTACGAGGAGTTCGCCGAGGAGCTGCTGGCGGTCGAGGGCGTCACGGAGGCGTTCTTCACGATGGGCGAGACGGACTTCGTCGTCCTCGCGCGGCTCTCCTCGTCGGACACCGTCGAGCGGCTGATCAGCGACTTCGAGGCGATCCCGCAGGTCGAGCGCACGAACTCGACGTTCACCATCGCGACGCTCCGCGACGAGTCGCGCGCCCCGGCGACGTACGACATCGACACGCTGATCGAGGAGCTGACGGAGTGACACGGCGCTCGGGAGCCGAGTACGGCGGGGCGGCCGCTGCGCGGATCAGTCGGGGCCGAGCGACGGTCCGACGGACCGCTCCACGAACAGCAGTGCGACGAGCCCGAGGACGACTAAGGTGTACGAGAGCGCGGCGAACAGGGCGTCCTGCGTGGTCGAGTACTCTGTGGTGCGAAAGATGATCACCTTCCTGACCATCGCGATGACGCCGGTGTAGATCACGAGCCGGACGATCCGGCGGGTGTCGCTCTGCTCGATGTACGCGACGACCGTCTCGTACACCTCGACGATGATGAGCAGCAGCAGTCCGGTCTCGATGAAGCTGATGACGGTGTTGGGGTCGGTGATCTCCCCCGTGGGGACCGACTCGGCGATCTGGATCGCGAGGTCGACGACGCCGATGCCGAACAGCAGCGCGAAAAGCGCCGCTGCGGCCAGTTCGACGCCGTGGACGAACTTGTTCGTCACGTCGGAGACGCGGTCGCCGCGCGTCTTCGCGACCGCCGGGTCCGGCTCGGGGCCGGACGTCGGCGCGTCGTCCGACAGGTCGGTCCGTTGTGAGTCGTTCGGGGAGTCGGCCGGGGGAGAATCGTCCATCGAGTCTGACCTCTCGGATCGAGACACGGCCGCCCGACAAGTAAGTGGCAGGGGCCGTACCGGGGGCGATCGAGAGAACGTGACCCAGCGGGGGCGACCGGGAGACGCTACGACCGCTTCCCGATCTCCTCGCGTAACACGTCGGAGACGACCTCGCCGTCCGCCTTCCCGCGGAGCGCGCCCATGGCCTCGCCCATCAGCCCGGAGAACGCGCCCATCCCCTCGGCCTCGACCTGGTCGGCGTTGCGCTCGACGACCTCGACGACGGCCTCGCGGACCTCCGCCTCGCTCACGCCTGAGAGCCCGGCCTCCTCGACCGCCTCGCTCGCCGTCAGGTCGGGGTCCTCGGCGAGCGTCGTCAGCACCTCGGGGACGCCCTCCTTCGCGAGGTCGCCGCCCTCGACGAGGTCGAACAGCGCGAGGAAGTGGTCGTCGGTGAGGTTCTCCACGGGCGCGCCGTCGCGCCGGATCTCCGTCGTCGTCGACTCCAGCGTCGACGCCGCGAAGGTGGGCTCGGCGCCGCGCTCCACGGCCGCCTCGAACAGCGGGAACCGCTGGCCGAACGCGACCTGCTCGGCGAGGCCGGCGTCGAGGCCGAACTCCGCCTCGTACCGCTCGGCCTTCTCGTCGAGCAGCTCGGGCGTCTCCACGTCGGAGGGGTCCGGCTCGACCGGCGGCACGTCCGTCTCGGGGTACATGCGTGCGGCGCCCGGCAGCGGCCGGAGGTACCGGGTCGTGCCGTCGTCGTTCGCGCCGCGGGTCTCCTCCGGGACGCCCTCGATCGCGGTCTCGGCGCGGTCGGCGGCCGCCTCGATCGCGAGGTCGGCGGTCTCCGGGTCGGCCGCGACGATGGCGACCGCGTCGCCCTCGCCCGCGCCCACCGCGTCGCGGAGCGCGTCGACCTCCGCCTCGGTGACGCCGTACGCGGGCAGCTCGTCGGTGTGGAAGATGCCGCCCGCGCCGTGGCGCTTCGCGTGGTCGGACAGCTCCGTGCCGAGCCGCCGGTCCGGCTGGATCTCGCGGCCGACGAGGCCGTCGAAGCCGAACAGCGGGACCGCGGTCACCTTCCCGCCCGCGTCGAGCGCGCCGCGGATGACCCCGGACTCCGTGTCGGCGAAGACGTCGGTCACGTCCGAGACGTCGCCGACGCTCGCGTCGCGCTCGCGGAGTTCGTCGCGGATCGCGAGCAGCTCCGCCTGTCGGCCGACCTCGCCGCGGACGATGTCCTCGATCCCCTGGAGGTCCTGGACGCCCTTCACCTCGACGCGGGCGCCGTCCGCGATGGAGACGTTCACGTCCTGCCGAATGGTGCCGAGCCCGCGCTTGACCGCGCCCGTCGACCGGAGCAGCATGCCGATCCGCTCGGCCGCCTGCCGGGCGCCCTCGGGGCTGCGGATGTCCGGGCCCGTCCCGATCTCGACGAGGGGGACGCCGAGGCGGTCGAGCGAGTAGACGACGCCGTCGTCGGTCTCCTCGACGCGCTTCGCGGACTCCTCTTCGAGCATGAGGTCGACGACCGACACCGACCCCGACTCCGTCTCGATCTCGCCGTCCTGCCCGAGGAGGATCGAGCGCTGGAAGCCGGAGGTGTTCGAGCCGTCGATGACGAGCTTCCGCATGACGTGCGCCTGGTCGACGACGGAGAGGTCGAGCAGGTCGGCGATCTGGAGCGCCACCGAGAGCGCCTCGCCGTCGACGCGTCTGGGCGGCTCGTCGTCCTCCTCAACGAGACAGGTTGTGTCGTACGCGAGGTAGGTGAACTCGCGGTCGACTCGGCTCTCCTCCATCGCCGCGTCGTCGAGCTCGCCCAGTTCGCTCTTCGTCGGGTGGAGCTGACGGGTTATCGACCGGTCGGCCTCGTCCGGGTCGCGCTCGACGGTCGGGGAGTCACAGAACAGCTTCGTCTCCGTGTCGAGCTGCTGGTGGATCTCCAGGCCGGCGACGAGCCCCAGCTCCTCGTAGTCGTACTCGGGGGTCGCGTCCGTACTCATTACGCCTCACTCCGACGGCGCGCGACTAAAAGGGTGGCAGTTCGCGCGAGCGATGCGGAGCAAGAAGCGACGACCGGGGTAATAAACGACGGATGCGTCGGCGCGTGCCTTCGAGCGGCCGCCGAAAGCGGTCGCGAGACGGCACGCGCGAGGTCGTCGGGTTCGCCAGACTGCCAGAGGGACCTCTGGTCCCTCGCTGGACGCGGCGACCGAGGCACCACAGCGAGCGAGGAGCGCAGCGAGCGTACCGAACACTGGCGGGTGGGGGCTTTGGAGGTCCGGCCATCGATCCGAGGTCGACGGCTCTGTCGAACTCCTCGAACGGTACTATGATCTCAGCGCCTCCCTGAATACATGGCGCGAATCAGTCAACAGGTCCACGTTTACTGATCCGCTGGTGACCTCGATACACGAGTCGCCACGCGATGCCGGAGCCCCCCGACAGCGCCACTCGTCGATAGGCCCGGTCAGGAGCCCAGGAACTCCAACAGCACCGACCGGAACTGCTCCGGGCGCTCGATGTGTGGCGAGTGCCCGACGTCCGTGAACGTCTCCTCGCTGTAACTGCCACCGTTGGCGGCGTAGGCCTCGAGTACGTCCCGAGTCTGGTCGTTCATCGGCTGCGGAGGATAGACGTCGTCGCCTGGCCAATCGGGCAGTTCGCCGATCTGGCCTAAATAGCCAGCGTCAAAAAAGGAGGTGTCCGAGACGATCTGGTCGGCGTCGCCCCGGACCCACAGGACCGGCGGTTGCGGTTCAATGGTAGCCAGACCCGACGCGTCGAAGTACTTCGGTGAAATCGCGTTGAGCACGCCCCGCTCGCCTGGTGCCACCCCCGGCCAGTTGTCGGATGGTACCGCGTCACCGGGATAGTTCCCGTCGCCGACGGCCGTCGCACACATCGCCTCAACGTAGGCGTCGGCCGTCTCGGAGGCAAACTCGTGGTCCGGGCCGACGTAGAACGCATGCATCACCGAGCGCGGCGAGGCGTCGGCCTCCGCGGTAACGTCTCCCTCCGCCAGACGCTCGACGAATTCGTCGTCGGCGAGGCCGCCACCTGTGCCGGCGTAATCGGGCTGGCAGGGCGTTCCATCGCGGGTCGTGCCACCGAATCCGTAGGGCGACATCGTGCTGACCAACACCAGCTCCGTCAGGGTCTCCGGATAGTCGATAGCGTACTGCATGGCGATACCGCCGCCGATGGACCAACCGACCAGCGCTACCGCCTCAACCCCGACCTCTGCGAACAGGGCCGCCAGATCCTCGGTGTAATCCTGAACGCCTCGGGTTGCGTCGACCGGTTTCGTCTCCGAGTCGCCGTACCCCCGAAGGTCAGGGGCGAGGACCCAATAGTCGTCCGGCAGGTCGGCCATCAAACCGGCCCAGAACCGTGAAGACGAAACGTTCCCATGAACCAGACAGAGTGGCGTTCCGTCGGGATCGCCCGAGACGAGGACCTTCGTCGTGAGGCGGTCCGTCTCGACGCGTCGTGACTCGACTGAATCAGGGAGTGTATCGTCCATGCTCCTCCTTCGCACGGAAGTGTTATCAATAGATGGGTCGCTCCCTCCTAGTCCCCAGTGGACGGCTTGCCTACTGGTCCCCCCAGGACTGCCGTACTCACCCTCTGTATCTCGTGAGGCGGTCCTGACAGAAGTAGCGCAAGTCTAAGCCGACTCTGGTGTGTGTCTCCGAGACCACAACGGGACTCGCCGTCAATTGAACATTCGACACATCCTGTATATTTATTTTCGGGAATATTCTATACGTATGTCGTGTACCGTCGAGCCCTCCTGGCGTCGCTCGCCACTTCCCTCGCTGGGTGTTCACTGGCGCCGAGTGAACCTCCTCCAGCATCGTATCCAAGAACCAGACCAAACATCTTCATCTCCTTCGATTGGGACCCTGATCGATCAGCGCTCAGTGTCTCGTTCGAGGGCGGAAACCGACTTACAGCCGGAAATACGGGTCGCCTTACCATCGTCACGCCAGACCTCGATGATAGTGAGACAATATGGGTCGGCCCGGCAGAAACGAACGCGAAAGCGTCGTTTCCGCTCACTCCCGAGACAGCTGTGACACACGAACTCCCGCGGCCGGCGTCGACGAATGTGTACTGGTTCGAACCCGGGGAGGGAGACGAGGAACTCGTCGCGCGTTGGGATCCCGAAACAGAATCTACGGAGGTCGACGGATGAATCGCCGTCAGTTTCTCGCCGGCGCCGGGGCAGCAGTTGTCGGCACAGCGGGTGGATACGGCGGTATTCGCGTAGGTGATATCCGTCCGTACGACATTCCGCTGCCGGCAGGCGACTCAGCGCGTGAGCGCATCATCGCGGCGGCGGCGTACCGTTTGGCAGCTGACCACCGGGCGATTACGCGGACTCGGGTTCTGGATGACGGGACCGAAGAGACACCGTATGATCTCGACGTGTACAGACGACGGTATCAACATTCACGTCGCCGATACCTTCATGCGCTAACCACGTACAGAGGACCGCTAAGAAGTGCCGGGATCGACCATCACAGTGGCATGTTCCCGCACCGGAATATCTGGGCACTGCTTCATTACAGCCGAGTGTTCAGGAACCCTGAAAACCTGCCCTTGACCAAGGTCCTCTATATGACGGACGGGAAGATGGTCTCTGATCTTAACGCGCCGGTTCAAGAGGGAGACACCGTTCGTGTTTCAGACGCATGGGCTAATGTTATCGCTCCTCATCGTTACCCGACTGAGCTCGCTCCGACGGAATTTATTCGCCCGCACCGGACCAACTGGGAAACAAGTGAAGAATCATCTCAGACGGTTACCTACCGCCTATCCGACCGGGATGCGTACACGCAGGTGGTTCCATTCCCGTATCGATTACGAGACGTGGAACTCGGCGAATGCTGGATTGAGGTGACGATCAGTCGGAATACAGGCCGACTCCGGCGAATTACCGACCACCGAGTCCACACGCTCACCGAAAGTGAGGGGAGTGAGCGATCACTCACGTATCGTATCGAGACCGAGTTCGACCAGTATGAAGAAACGACTGTCCGCCCGCCGGTTGGAGATATTGATCAGGATCTCACTACCCGATTAAAATCACTCATCGTCGATTTGATCACCTACTGAGTCTCACACTGTTCAGCACCAAGACGCTGGTAGACTCAGCGTCTTGAGCTGTTATTTTCTGATGGCTCTGTCGAACTCCTCAAACGGTACTATGGTCTCGGAGCCGTGCTGAATACGGGGCGCGAGCCGGCCAAGTGGGTAGCGAACGTGTCCGCTGACACCGGGCCGCTCACGAGTCGGAACAGTCAGTGCCCGCTGATCCGACGGCGGCGCTGAGACGCCCACCCTGCGACGGCTCCGATGGGGACGAGCAAGGTACCGACCAGCGGGCTCCACGCAGTAGCGACGGTTCGGGTAACGCCGACAGCAGTCCACAGCGGCTCCGGATAGAGTTGGACTGCGTACTGTAACCCCTGCCCAGTAACGGCACTGAGGAGGAGCGGAAACAGTAGTACGTACACTCCTGTCAGTGTCGGGACGAGTGTCACGATGCCGAAAGCCGTCACACCGCCCACGAACGCTCCCTGCTTCGGAGTCGACACCCGAGACGCGACTCGTCGCCACACGGTAGTGCCCAGGACGAACCCCGAAACAAACGCGAACTGAGGCGCGTATCCGATCCAGTACTGCGCGTCCGGCGACAGGCGCAGCGGAACTACCGCCGCCACGAGCACATAAAAGAGAGAGGCGGCGAGTGCCGCCGCCGCCGTGACGACCCCGGCACCGATACCCCGCCACCGCGTCGCCGAGCGCTGCTGCCACGCGACCATACGGCTTTGGACGCTGCGTGGGAATATAACTGAGCGCAACCGGTCGGTGACAGTTGTACTCTCCGTATCGGACGCACGCCCACTGACGGGGACGAGTAGACGGTGAGGGCTTTGCTACATGGCCGGCGCGTGTCCCGGTGAGTCGCTACGAGGTTACTGCTCGGAACCGTAGCGACCGACTCCGACCGCGATCACCAACAGCACGAGTACGACAGGCGTGTAAACGAGGTCGCCTGTATACGCCATTATCCCCACGATCATCGCAGCGATAAAGATCACGACATTCTTCCAGCGGGCATTCACTCGCGTCCGAATCGTTTCGTTCATGCACGGTAATGCTGTGGTGTCATCTTAGCTGTTACTCCGTTTGACTCCGTAGGGGACTGTTAGTGGTGGTAGCGGCGGTTTAACTCGGATAGAGCAGAACGAACCGAGGCGTTGCGTCGGCATAGAGACCGTTCAGTCGCTGCTGTTCGCCACGCTTCACGCTCCAGATACGGAGTATCCAGCAGTCGAGTCCCGACGCAATCGCGACTTCGAGTCGAAGCGACTTAGCTACTTGTAGGGCGGTAGCCGGACCTTTGAACGTGTTCGCGGACGGTCGCGATCGGTGATCAGTCACGACCAAACGGAACTGCCGCTCCTCGCGTAACGTCGGAAAGGAATTGTGCGTGGGTGCTGTCGTAGAGACAACACCGGCATCGGTGGGGTTGTGCCCCGAGCGATGCGTGGGACCGGATTTGAACCGGCGGACCTCTACAGGACAGCGCCCTCAACGCTGCGCCGTTGGCCTGGCTTGGCTACCCACGCTCGCGGTGTTCTGTCGCGTCCCCACCTACCTTTCCCCTGATTAAAAGCCCTTCCATTCGAGGGAGCCGTGGCGGAGTTTCGCAGACCGCCGGGCGACGGACGCCGGCGCGACTCGGCGACCGCGTCCGGCAGGCGTCGACCGCAACCGGCACGGGTTTGGGGGTCGCGTCCCACCGCACGGACATGAACGACTGGGCCCGCGAGAACGTCTCCGTCCTGACCGCCGTCGCCTCCGTCGTCGCGCTCGCGCTCGTGTTCGGCGCGGTGGGCGGCGTGATCCCGAGTTCGCTGCTGCCGCGCGCGAGCGACGCCGTCCTCGCCGCGATTCCGCATTTCAACGCCGCCGTCTCCCTCACCGCCATCGCGACGATCCTGCTCGGCTGGCGGGCGATCTCGCGGGGGAACGTCGAGCGACACCGGAACTTCATGGTGACCTCCTTCGCGCTGTTCGCCGCGTTCCTCGGCGCGTACCTCTACCGGCTGATCCACGTCGGCACCACCGAGTTCCCCGGGCCGGAGCTCGTCTACTCATACGTCTACCTCCCGTTCCTCGCGGTCCACATCCTGCTGGCCATCGTCTGCGTCCCGTTCGTCTTCCACGCGCTCTTCCTGGCCGCGACCCGCCCGTACGCGGACCTCTACCAGACGCGACACTCGCAGGTCGGGTTCGTCGGCGCCGTCCTCTGGCTGATTTCGTTCACCATGGGGATCGGCGTGTACCTGCTGCTGTACCACGTCTACTGACCGAAACCGCGACGAAGATATCGGGGCGGCTACGCGTTCCGCTCGGCCTTCCGATGGGCGGCGTAGAACAGCGGGACGAGCAGCGCGCCGGCGAACCCGAAGCCGAGCGCCAGCGTTCCGATATCGCTCGCGGAGAGTCCGCTCCCGCCGCCGGAGCCGCCGCTTCCGGAGCCCCCCTCGCCGCCGACGAGCTGGTCGTCGACGGAACCGACCGCGACGGCGCCCTTCATTCCGACCGACTGGTGCGGCTCGCAGACGTAGCGGAACACGTCACCGTCGCCGGCGTCCTCGAAGGTGTACTCGAAGGTCTCCCCTTCCTCTGCCACCGGCTCGCCGCTGGAGAAGACGCCGTTCTCCTCGACGACGTTGTGGCCGCCGCCCTGCCCGGTCCACTCCCAGACGACGGTCGTGCCAGGGTCGACGAGGATAGCGGGCGGGTCGAACAGCAGGCCGTTCTCGCCCGCGCCGACCGCGACGGTGACCTCGCTCTGCCCGCGGAGGTCGCGCGTCCCCTCGTAGTTGCCGACGTTCGAGAACCAGTCGCCGTATCCGGCCGCACCGCCGCCGGAGCCGCCGTCGCCACCCTCCGCCTGCGGATCGACGAGGTCGTCGTCGACGGAGCCGACCGCGACGGACCCCTTCATCCCGATGGACTGGTGCGGGCCGCAGTAGTAGTTGAACACGTCGCCGTCGCTGGCGTCGTCGAAAGTATACTCGAAGGTCGTCCCCTCCTCCGCGACCGCCGACCCGCTGTCGAAGGTGCCGTCGTTCGCGACGACGTTGTGGCCGCCGCCTTGCCCGGTCCACTCCCAGACGACGGTCGTGCCCGGATCGATCAGGATGGCAGCGGGACCGAACAGGAGGCCGTTCTCGCCCGCGCCGACCGAGACGGTGACCTCGCTCTGCCCGCGGTAGTCGTGGGTCCCGTCGTAGTTGCTCACGTCGTCGAGCCAGCCGTCGTACTGGGCGGCCGCGGTACCGCTTCCGGCGGCGACGCCCGCGGCGACCGCCGCGCCGGCGGCCCCGGCGCGGAAGAACCCGCGGCGGCTCATCGACGCGGCGTCGTCCTCGGCAGCGTCGGCGTTCCGTGTCATAGTCGCACGTCTGATCGTGATCGTATTTAAGCCCCCGATACGTCCCGAGCGGTCGAACCGCCGCCGAACGTGTGCGGGGTCACGTTCGAGGAGGCTCGGATCGCGACCGGGCGTTCGAGGCCCGATCCGACCGATGAATTCGGCCGTCAGCGGGCGCTAATCGTCGGCCGGCGTCGGGTCAGAGACCGGCGCGTCGACGTCGCGGTCGGTCGCTTCGCCCTCCACGTCGAAGGGGTACTCGCCGGTGACGCAGCCGAGACACAGGTCGGCGCGGCTCTCGCCGAGCGCCTCCGCGACCGCGTCGATGGAGAGGTACGACAGCGAGTCGGCGCCGACCTCCTCGCGGATCTCCTCGGTCGACGCGTCGGCCGCGATCAGCTCCTCCCGGGTCGCCATGTCGATGCCGAAGTAACAGGGCGCGAGGATCGGCGGGGCGCCGATCCGGAGGTGGACCTCCTCGGCGCCCGCCTCGCGGACCAACTCGACGAGCTGGGTCGAGGTCGTCCCGCGGACGATGGAGTCGTCGATGATGGTGACCGACTTCCCCGCCACCGTCGAGCGGATCGGGTTCAGCTTCAGGCGGACCGCGCGCTCGCGCTCGTCCTGCGTCGGCATGATGAACGTCCGGCCGACGTACCGGTTCTTCATCAGGCCCTCGGCGAACTCCACGCCGCCGTCGTCGGCCGCCCTGGGCTCGCCGTCGGCGGTCGTCTCGGCCGCGGCGTCCGCGTAGCCGGAGGCGAACGCGCGCCCGGAGTCGGGCACGGGCATCACTACGTCGGACTCGACGGGGGACTCCTCCCAGAGCTTGCGGCCGAGCCTCCGGCGGACCTCGTACACGAGGCTCTCGTCGATGACGGAGTCGGGACGGGCGAAGTAGACGTGCTCGAAGAAGCAGTGGGCGGTCGACTCGCGTTCGACCAGTTGATACGTGTCGTAGCCGGTGCCGTCGGGGTCGAGGACGACGAGTTCGCCGGGGCGCACGTCGCGGATCAGCTCGCCGTCGAGCGTGTCGATGGCGGCCGACTCGCTGGCGAGGACGTAGCCGCCGTCGACCTTCCCCAGACACAGCGGCCGGTTGCCGAGCGGGTCGCGGACGCCCAGCACGGTGTCGTCGTGGGTGATCGCCAGCGAGTAGGAGCCGTGGATGCGGTTCATCGTGTGCTTGACCGCCCGTACGAGGTCCTCTTCCAGTAGGTTCCGCGCGAGGTCGTGGGCGATCACCTCGGTGTCGCCGTCGGAGGTGAACGCGTGGCCCGCGGCCGCCAGCTCCTCGCGCACCTCGTCGGCGTTGACGAGGTTGCCGTTGTGCGAGAGCCCGAGCGAGCCGGACTTGAAGGAGACGGAGAACGGCTGCGCGCAGCTCTTGTCGAGGCTGCCGGCGGTCGGGTAGCGCACGTGGCCGATGCCGGTGCCGCCCGACAGCGACGCGAGGTCCCCCTCCTCGAAGGCGTCGCCGACGAGGCCGCGCTCGACGTGGCTGTGCTGTTGGAACCCGTCGTGCGTGACGATCCCCGCCGACTCCTGCCCGCGGTGTTGGAGCGCGTACAGCGCGTAGTACAGCGGTCGCGCGGCCTCCCGGTCCGCGAGCGAGACGCCGACGACGCCGCACTTCTCCCGCGGTTCGTCGCCGCCGTAGTCCCCACCGGCGTTCATGTACGCGAGGGTGAGGCGGGCGGCGATAAAAATCCTCGTGTTCGTGGCGTATCCCCTCGCCACTCACCGAGAGTTATGCATTATTGTGTATATTTTCGGTGAGCGACCACGTGCGGTCGGGCGGTCCGACCGACGCGGCTCACGCCGTCTCGCCGCCCCCGACGAACTCGTCGAGTCGATCGAAGTACTCCTCTCTGGGTACCTGGTACGCCCCCCGGTAGTCCACGTCGCCGGCGACGAACCGCTCCGCGACGTCGACCGCGCCGGCCGCGCCGGCCTCCCGGCTCTCGTGGGTCTCCGTGACCGCCTCGATTTCGGGCTCCAAGAAGAGGACGACGTGCCACTCGTCGGTCGCGTACTGACCCGATCCGGGCCGGGCGTTCCGGGCGCCGTTCGTCAGGTAGATCGTCGGGAGACACTCGTCGGGGAGGTCGCCGCTCCCGAAGACGTCGGGGCGGTAGACGAGGATCGCCCGCCCGCTGGGCTCCTCGTTCCACAGCCGCCAGCCGTCCGGCAGCGATTCGAAGGCCATGCGCCTCCTCGGTCGCGGAGGCTTGAAAACGTCGCGTTCGGGCCGACGCAAGGCACTCGGTCGAGAGTGAGTCTCAGTCGACGATGTCCGACCCGCCCGGCGGCAGGAACTCCTGTAGCCGGTCGGCGCTCGCGACCTTCCGCACGAACGACTGGTCCGCGAACCGCTCTTTCAGGGTCCGGTAGGCCATCATCGCGGCGTCGTTCTGCGCGTACATCCCCGGCTCGAAGGTGACGTGCGCGGCCGCGCGGTCGACGATCGCCGACGGCGGCCCGCCGATGGCGCGGGTGACGGGCTCGCACTGGACGCCGACCGCGATCCGGCAGGGAACGTCCTCGAAGTACGTGCGGTCGCCGCGGATCACGAAGCTCCCCTTCTCGATGTACTCGCCGCTCTCGGGCGTCTTCGACACTTGGTCCGGCTCGACCATGTACGCGTCGCCCGCGCCGCGGCCGTCCTTCCAGTCCGACGAGTAGGAGACGGCGAACTGCGCGGCCTCGCGCAGGGTCTCCTCGGAGAAGTCGACGGGGTCGGCCGACTCCGACGGCCCCGACGCCTTCAGGATCGTCACCGGTCCGCCGTGCGCCTGCGTGTGGAAGAACCGGTCGTGCTTGCTCATGTACTTCTTCACCAGCTCCTCGTTCTGGTCGGCGTTACGGCCGCCGATGACGAGGTATCCCGTGGAGGTGCGGAACCAGCGGAACCGCTCGAACCAGTCGTCCGGGCTGCGGATCGGGATCGACGACCGCGACAGCCAGTCGGTCTCGTACTCCTCGTCGGCGTCGCCCTCGTCGTCAGCGTCGCCTCCCTCGTCGGCGGCCTGCTGCTCCTCCCACTCCCGCTTCCGCTCCTTGACGGCCTCCAGCTCCTCGCGGGTCGACTCGATCGCCTCCTTCGCGCCCGCCTTCTTCTCCTCGACGCGCTTCGCCTCCCGGTAGAGCCGGTCGGCGTTGACCTCCACGCCCTCGCTGGCGTCGAGTTCGACCCGGGTCGTCCCGCCGTCGTCGCCCTCCTCGTCGAGCTCGACCGTCACGGTCCCCTCGCCGCCGTCGACGCCGACGACGGCCTGCGCGGCCTCGATCCCGCGCTCGGCGCCGGCGTCGAGCGTCGCCTCGATCTCGTCCCACGGCACCTCGTTCTCGCGGGCCTCGCGCACGGTCGAGATCACCTCGTCGACGAGGTCGTAGTTCGCGTACAGCAGCTCGGCGCGCTCGCGCTCGGCCTGCGCCTGCTCCTCGAACCCCTCGATCGCCCCCTTCTGCTGTTCGATGATCCGCTCCTGTTTGGCGATCTCCTCCTCGAAGTCCGGGCGGGAGCTGCCGGCGTCGGCGGGCGCCTCGCCGTCGTCGGTCGCCTCGCTCCCCAGCCGGTGGAAGTACTCGTCGACGGCGTCGTTGAACGAGTCGAAGCCGACGCTCGGGAGGTCCTCGTGCTCGGCGAGCGGGAACGGCGTCACGTCGACGACCCGAGGTTCGCCGCCGTCGCCGTCGGTCCCGTCGCCCTCGACCGACTCCTCGTACACGCGGGGGTCGACGTCGCCGGAGCGGAGCCGCTCGTCGATCCGGGCGAGCGCGTCGTGGAGCGCGCGGAGCTGGTCGTCGGTCGCCTCCTCGATCGGCGTCTCCTTCGGCACGCCGGCCCGCGTACACACCTCCTCGGCGTACAGGCCGCCGAGGTTCAGCTGCGTCGCGAGCGTGCGCACCACGTCGCTGTCCGACTCGCGCATGTGGCGCTCGAACCCGCCGTAGCTCACGTCGAGCGGGTTCAGCCGGGAGGCCGGGTACTCGTACTGCGAGCCGGGCGCGACGGTTCGGGACTTGAGCCGCACCGTCGAGAGCGCCCCGATCACCTCGCCCGTCTCGTCGAGCGCGGCGACGTTCCCCTGCCCGAACAGCTCCGCGACGAGGGTGGTGTTCCCGTCCTCGCGCTCGAACTCGAAGGTGAGGATGCGGTCGAACTCGTACTGCTCGACGCCCGCGAAGTCCGCGCCCGACATGCGGTTCCGCAGCATCTTCGCGAAGTTGGGCGGGCGGCCCGGCGCGTCCGCGACGTGCGCCGGGTCGGCGGCGTGCGCGCGCTTCACGTCGCCCACCTCGATCATGAGCTCGACGCGGCCGCGGTCGAAGTCGCGCAGCTTCAGCCGGAGCAGGTCGTCGTCGTAGAGGTACGCCTTGTCGACCTTCGCGCCCTCGTACCGATTGAGTTCGGTGACGAGCGCGGCGAGGTCGATGCTCGACAGCTCCCGCTTCTGGTCCATATCCAAGACAGACCGGCGGGCCGGAAAAAGGCGTGTCGTTGTGGGTGCGGCGGGGAAGCGACCGAGCGCGCGCTCGATCCGGTCAGATCCGCTTCGACACGTACGGGCCGTCCTGCCGGTAGCCGAGCTTGTTCCGGTAGTACTCGCGGGCGCCGATGCCCGAGATGACCGCGACCTTGTCGTAGCCGGCATCGCGGGCGAGTTCCTCGGCGCGTTCGAGGAGCCGCGTGCCGTACCCCTGGTGCTGCCAGTCGCCGTCGCCGCCGATGCCGACCTCGTTGCCGTACACGTGCAGCTCGCGGACCAGGGCGGCGTCTTCGAGCTCCGGGCGGATCGGGTCGCTCTTGGTCCCGGGTGCGCCGGGCTGGTCGGGCGCGAACGAGGGGAATCGCAGTCGGCAGAAGCCGACGAGCAGGTCCCGGACGGGGTCCTCGAAGGAGATAAAGTGCTCCGTGCCGCCGCCGGCCTCGTAGGTGAGCACGTCGAGTTCCACGTCGTCCGGGTCCGGGTCGGCGTCGTTGTGCCCGACCTCGCGGGCGCGGATGTCGCGCTGGACGATCCCCTTCTCCTCGGCGCGCTGCGCCGCGAGCTGTCGGAGGTTCGACTTCTGGACGCCGGCGTCGATGAAGTCCGCGGGGATGTCGCGCTGGACGCGCTGGAGCCGCGTGTACTTCGGGATCTGGTCCATCACGTCGGCGACGAGGTCGGCCGCCTCCTCGCTGGTGAGCGGGTCGAAGTCGTCGCGGCGCCAGCGGTCGTACACGCGGGTCCCCTCGACGACGAGGGTGGGGTAGATCTTCAGGTAGTCGGGCCGCCAGTCGGGGTTCTCGAACAGCTGGCGGAAGTCCTCCAGACACATCTCGCGGGTCATCCCCGGCTGGCCGGGCATCATGTGGAAGCCGACCTTGAACGCCGCGTCGCGGAGGCGGCGGTTCGCGTTGCGGGAGGCCTCGTTGCCGTGCCCGCGATGCATCTCGCGGTTGATCCGCTCGTAGGTGGTCTGGACGCCGACCTCGACCTTCGTGCCGCCCAGGTCGAGCATGCGGTCGATCTGCTCGGGGTCACACCAGTCCGGCTTCGTCTCGAACGTCGTCCCGATGTTGCGGATCGCGTTCGTCTCGTTCTCGGCGATCACGTCTTCGAGGTACTCGAACTCGGTGTCCTCCGGCGCGGGCGCGAACGACTCGCCCTCGGCGGGCTCCGGCTCCTTGTCGAGGTCGTAGTCGTTCATCGCCTGGAGCGCGCGCTTCACGAACCACTCCTGGTAGTCGTGCGAGCGCGCCGTCATCGTTCCCCCCATCAGGATGAGTTCCACCTTGTCGACCGGGTGGCCGATCTTCCGGAGCTGTTCGAGCCGGAGGGTGACCTGTCCGTACGGGTCGTAGTCGTTCTGCTCGCCGCGGGCCGCAGCGGGCTCGTGGCCCGTGTACGACTGCGCCGAGGAGAACTCGGAGGCCGGGCCGCCGGGGCAGTAGAGGCACTTCCCGTGCGGGCACAGCTTCGGCGAGGTCATGATCGCGACGGGGGAGACGCCCGAGGCGGTCCGGACGGGCTTGCGCTGGACCACCTCGATCACGTCGTCGCGCGCCTCGGCGGGAGCGTGGTCCAGTATCTCGGTGTTCTTCGGCACCTTCGGGGAGCCGAACTCCGAACAGGCGTCGAGCTTGGCGCGTTCGAGGTCGTCGCGCTCGATCTCGCCCGCGAGGATGCGGTCGACGAGGTGTTCGCAGGTGCGGACGAACGCCTCCGAGTCGGTGCCGTCCCCGGAAGCGGCGTCGTCGGCGTCGCCCGCCGCGTCGGTACTCATTACGCCTCGATCGACGGGTTTCGGAGTTAAGCGTGTCGCACCGGGGAAACCGGCCGGTTTTTGGCCGACACCCGCGTAGCCGCGGCCGTGTTACGGAAGGACCTCCTGCGCGTCTCCCGGGCGGGCGGCGGCTACCGTCCGCGGTTCGCCGGCCGGGAGCACCGCCCGCTCGCGGCCCGCGTACTCGGGACGTTCGAGTCGCACGTCGGCGAGCGCCGCGGCGACCTCGACGACGCGCTGGCGGACCTGGAGGCCGACGCGGCGGCGCGGAACGGCGACTTCAAGCTCGTCCGCGGGCTCGCGGCGCTCGTCGAGCGCGAGTGCGAGTTCGAGACGCGCGCGCCGGTCCCGCCGCGCCGCGTCCGGCGCGCGGCGTTCGAGGCGGCCGAGGCGGTCGGCGTCGCGAGCGAGGCGGACCGCGAGGTCGCGGTCGAGCGCGCCGCGGACGCGCTGGGGATCGAGCCCGGCGACGTGGCGGCGTCGCTGTACGCCGACCGCGACGTGGAACGGGTGCTCGTCGACGCCGACGTGCGCTGGGACCCGGACGCCCTGTTGGAGCAGTACGATCTCTCCTTGGCCCAGACGGCGCTGTTCGACGCCACCGAGGTCCGGGTGCGGTCGAACGACCCGAAGCGGCTGGTCTCGGCGGTGAAGCGCCTGCGGTTGATGTACGAGGTCGAGCGGACGCCCGAGGGGAGGGAACTCGTCGTCACCGGCCCCGACGCGCTGTTCTCGCGGACGAGGCGGTACGGGACCGCCTTCGCGCGGTTGCTCCGGACGGTCGCAAAGTCGGCGGAGTGGTCGCTGGAGGCGACGATAGACGACCGCGGCCGCGAGCGCACGATGCGCCTCTCGGACGGCGACGTGACGGTGCCGGCCGTCGAGCCCGTCGCGGAGCCCGACTTCGACAGCGGGGTCGAGGCGGACTTCGCCGGCCGGTTCCGCGGGCTCGACCTCGACTGGACGCTCGTCCGCGAGCCGGAGCCGCTGGAGGCGGGCGCGAGCGTGATGATCCCCGACTTCGCGTTCGACTACGCCCACGCCGACTTCCGGCTGTTCTTCGAGGTGATGGGCTTCTGGACCCCCGAGTACGTGGACAAGAAGCTCGGGCAGCTGGCGGACGTGGAAGACGTGGACCTGCTGGTCGCCGTCGACGAGAGCCTCGGCGTCGGCGAGGAGATAGCCGCGCGCGACCACCGCGTCGTCACCTACTCCGGGACGGTGCGGGTGAAGGACGTGGTCGACGTGCTCCGCGAGTACGAGGCCGACTTCGCCGCGGACGCGGCCGCGGACCTCCCCGACGCGCTGTCGCCCGAGGCGGACGTGATCGGACTCGACGACCTCGCGGACGAGCACGGGGTGAGCGTCGGCGCGATCGAGGGCAAGTCGTTCCCCGACCACGATCGGATCGGGCGGACGCTCGCGCGGCCGGCGGTACTGGAGGCGGTCGGGGGAGAGATCGACGCCGGGATGGCGCTCTCCGAGGCAGAGTCGGTCCTCGACGAGTACGGCGTCGACGACGCCAGCGCCGCGCTCTCGCGGCTCGGCTACCGTGTCGAGTGGGAGGGCCTCGGCGGGGGGACCGTGCGGGAGAAGGAGTCGTGACGGCGGTCGGTCACTCCGCGACCGGGAGGTCCGTGCGGCTGCCCTTCGGTACCACCGAGCGCAGTTCGTCGTAGAGGTACAGCCCGACGCCGATCGGGACCGACTCGTCGGCGACCTCGTGGGTCGCGATCAGGTACCCCCAGTCGCCGTCCCACTCGGGCAGGTCCTGGTCGTCCCCGGCGGCGAAGGCGACCGCCCGCTCCGGGCCGAGTTCGATCACGTTCTTCGTCGCGCGCGATCCGAACCGCGAGACCGCCCGCCCCGTCGGCTTCCAGTGCTCCTGTCGCGTCCGGAGGAACGTCATGCCGACCGCCTCGACCTCGCTGGGGTCGGTCGCCTCGCCGTTGAAGATCCAGATCTTCCCGGCCCCCTTCTCCCAGAAGGAGTACCCGGCGAAGGTGTCCCGACCGATCCCGAACCGCTCTTCCCACCAGTCGAGGACCTCCTCGCGGCTCGCGCGACCCTCGACCGCGCGGTCGGCGGGGCTCTCCGGCAGCCGGTCGAACTGCTGCCCGTCGTTGGCGGGCGCGTCGTCGCTCATGCGTCCACCTCCCCGCCGTCGGCGACCGCGCCCCCGTCGCCGGCCGCTCCGCCCACGCGTAGCTTCGCGCAGAAGAACCCGCCCGTGTCGTTGCGGTGGGGGTAGATCCGCTTCGCGCGCGTCACCGACTCGTCGTACGCCTCGCCGTCCCAGTCGGTCACGCCGGGGTCTGTGTCGAGCGGGAGGTCGAAGTCGACCAGCTCGCAGTCCTCGCTCGCGAGGACGTGGTCGAGGACGGCCTCGTTCTCCTCGGGCGCGAACGTACACGTGGAGTAGACGACGACGCCGCCGGGGCGGGTCGCCTGGACCGCCCGCGCCAGGACGCCCTTCTGGATCCCCGCGACCGCGTGGACGTGGTCGAGCGTCCACTGGTCCAAGACGTCCGGGTTCTTGCGACAGGTGCCCTCGCAGGAGCAGGGCGCGTCGACCAGCGCGCGGTCGAACTCGTCGAACGCGAGCGGCTTCGTCGAGAAGTTGCGGGCGTCCTGGTTCGTGACGATCGTATTCGTGATCCCGAGGCGCTCGGCGTTGTGCCGGAGCGCGGAGAGCCGCCCGAGGTTGTTGTCGTTGGCGACGACGGTGCCCTCGTCGTCCATGGCGTCCGCGATCTGCGTCGTCTTGCTGCCGGGCGCCGCGCAGGCGTCCCAGACGCGCTCGCCCGGTTGCGGGTCGAGCGCGAGCCCGGGCAGCACGGACACCTCCTCCTGGCCGTGCGTCCAGCCGTGGACGTACGGCCAGTTGCCGCCGGGGTTCCCGTCCGGGAGCCGGAACAGGCCGTCGTGCCAGTCGACCGGCTCGTAGGCGACGCCCGCCTCGTCGAACGCCTCGCGGACGCGGGCCGGCGTCGCCGCGATGCCGTTCGTGCGCACGACCGAGGGGAGGGGCCGGTCGCACGCCGCCCGGAACGCGTCGACGTCGTCGACGAGCGGCTCGTAACGGTCGAGCGGATTCATAGCCCCCCCTTTCGCGTCGGGGCGTTAGACGGTTTCGGGACTCGGGCGGCGTCGTTCCGCGCCGCACCTTTAGGTCCGCCCCGGGCGTACGGGCGCCATGGCACGCATTACCGTCCTCGACGACGGCGTCTCGCTGGACGCGCCCACCCTGATCGAGGGGTTCCCCGGCGTCGGCCTCGTCGGCAAGATAGCGACCGACCACCTGATCGACGTCCACGGGATGACTCACTACGCGAACGTCCACTGCGACGGGCTCCCGCCGGTGGCCGTCTACCGCGAGTCCGAGACGGCCGCGACGACGCCGGTGCGGTTGTACGCGGACCCGGATAACGACCTCGTCGCGCTCCGCAGCGACGTGCCGGTGAACCCGAGCGCGGCGACGGAGGTCGCGGCGTGTCTCGGATCGTGGTTCGATGAGATCGACCTGTTCCCGGTCTTCCTGTCGGGTCTCGGCCGCGAGAAGGACGAGGCGCCGCCGGAGCTGTACGGGATCGCCACCGGCGACGGCGGCGAGGCGCTGGCTCGGGCCGACGTGGCCGAGCCGTCCGAGTCCGGACTCGTCTCCGGCCCCACGGGAGCGATGCTCGCGGCCGCGCTGGAGCACGGCCGCGACGCGGTCGGCCTCGTCGTCGAGTCCGACCCGCGGTTCCCCGACCCGGAGGCGGCGCGGGTGCTCATCGCCGACGGCATCGACCCGATCGCCGGGATCGAGACGCCGACGGACGGGCTGGTCGAACAGGCGACCGAGATCCGGGACGCGAAACAACAGCTCGCCGAGCGGATGCGAGAGGCGACCGAAGAGAGCTCGCAGGCCGAGCCGCTGAAGATGTTCCAGTAGCGGTTCGCGATCGGGGGCTATCGACCGCCCGCGTCACCGTCGTCGCCCTCCAGCTCGTCGAGGATCGGCCGGTACTTCAGCTGGACCTCGTCCCACTCCCGGTCGGGGTCGGAGTCGGAGACGATGCCGACGCCCGCGAACAGCGTGGCGCGCCGGCGGGTCGCGACCGCAGAGCGGATCGCGACCGCGAACGCGCCGTTGCCCGCGGCGTCGATCCAGCCGACCGGCGCGGCGTACCAGCCGCGGTCGAACGGCTCCGTCTCGCGGATCGTCGCCAGCGCGCGGTCCGGCGGCAGCCCGCCGACCGCCGGCGTCGGGTGGAGCGCCTCGACCAGGTCGAGCACGTGGCGGTCCGCGTCCAGCTCGGCGGTGATCGGCGTGTGGAGGTGTTGGACCGTCGCGAGGCGACGGACGCGACGCTCGCCCGCGGAGATGGACGCCGCGAACGGCTCCAGCTGGTCCCGGACCGTCTCCGCGACCAGCTCGTGTTCGTGGACGTTCTTCTCGTCGTCGAGGAGCTCCCGCGCGAGCCACTCGTCCTCGCTCGGCGTCTCGCCGCGGCCGGTCGTCCCGGCGAGCGCGTCGGTCTCGACGGTACGGCCGCGCAGCGAGACCAGCCGCTCGGGCGTGGCGCCGAAGAAGGCGCTCTCGCCGGCCTCGGGCTCGAACCAGTAGCGGTGGCAGTCCGGGTACTTCTCCGCGAGGCGCTCCAGCGTCGCCGCGCGCGGGAAGTCGGCCGCGAGGTCGGCCTCCAGCGCCTGGGCCAACACCACCTTCCGGAGGTCGCCGTCGCGGATCCGGTCGACCGCCGCGACGACGCTCTCGCGCCAGGCCTCGGGGCTCGTGGTCCGCCGGCTCTCGCTGATCCCGGGCCGGGGTGGCCGGTCCCCGCGGCCGTCAGCGTCGCCACCCGGCGCCTCGCCGACGCCGTCGAGGGCGGCGAAGCGGTCGACCTCGCTCGCCAGCCGGTCCTCGACCGCGGAGACGTCGGCGTCGTCGCCGACCGCGTTGACCGTCAGCCACGCGCCGTTGTCCGCGACGGTCAGCTGGACGCGGGGCAGCACGAACCGGGCCTCCGGGAACGGCGTCCACGGGTCGCCGTCGCAGGCCCCCTCGTGGAAGGCGAAGCCGCCGAAGACCCTTGGGCGGGCCGCCTCGGTGCCGGCGTGGACGTCGCCTGACTCGAACAGTTCGGTCGTCGCGTCGCGGATCGCCGCGAAGCGGTCGCCGCCGGCGGCGGTCAGGGTGGCCGCCGCGCCGCCGCCGATCACCAGCGCGTCGCCGGGCGCGCTCCAGGTCGTTCGCGGCGCCGGAAGCGCGTCGAACGCCGCCGCGAACGCCGGTTCGTCGATCGCCGTGGTCCGGCTGACCAGCGGCGGTGACGACCGAGAGCGCGCCCCTTTCATACGTACCGAGTCGGGGCCGTGGACCCTTTATCCTGACTATCGGGGCGGAGCGGACGGGAGAGATCCGAGCGGCGAAACGGGCGGGCGACGGACCCCGCGCGATCAGCTGTAACGCTCCTCGTTCCAGGGGTTCGCCGTGTCGCTGTACCCGCGCTTCTCCCAGTAGCCGAGCTCGGGCTCCGTCAGGAGCTCCACGCCCGAGACCCACTTCGCGCCCTTGTAGGCGTACTTGTGCGGGGTGACGACGCGGATCGGGCCGCCGTGGTCCGCCGGGAGGTCATCGCCGTCGAAGCCGTACGCCAGCTGGACGCCCGGCTTCGTACACTCGTCGAGCGGGAGGTCGGTCGTGTAGCCGTCGAGCGAGTGGAACATGACGTGTTCGGCGTCGTCGCGGACGCCCGCGAGGGCGGCGAGGTCAGCGAACGCGACGCCGGTGAACTCGCAGTCGAACTTGCTCCACCCCGTCACGCAGTGGAAGTCCTGTCGCTGGGTGACGGCCGGGAGGTCGCGGAACTCGTCGAGCGAGAACGAGCGCGGCTCCTCGACGGCGCCCCACACCTCCAGTTCGAACGTCTCCGGGTCCCACGACGGCGTGCCGCTCTTCGAGAGGACGGGGAAGCCGTCGGTCTCGCGCTGGCCCGGCGGGAGCCGGTCGTCGCCGTACTCGCGGTAGAGGTCGGTGAGGTCCTCGGCGGCCTCGACGCCGGAGTCGGTCATGGAACCCGATTCGGCCCGGACCGACGTATGGATGTCGCTCCCGGAGCCGGGCGGGCGACCGAGTGCGCCGCGTTCGGCGAGCCCCCATCGGTCGAGGCGTGAATGCCGCGCGGCGTTCGCACAATTCCAAGGCAAATTTTGAGGACGGAAAATGAACTTTTCTGTCGTCGTTTTGCGTTTTCATATCGGCGGATCTGCGACGCCAATTTTATATACGCCATGCCACAAGAGCCGGACAGCAAATGCCACGAGTGAAGATAACCGTGCCGGAGCATCTGGAGATGCAGATAGCCCAGATGGTCGAGGAGGGGGAGTTCCTCAACCGGGAGGAGGCGGTCGAGGAGCTGCTGTCGACTGGCATCAAGGCGTACAAGACGAGCGGCCCGCGAGACGACGACGACTCCAACGGATTCGAAGACGAGGGGATGATGGGCCACGAAGACGAGTACGTCTTCTGAGCGAACGACGCTCCTCAGCGGCAGTCTCCGCGGCGCGGAACCGTGCGTACCCCCCTCAACAACCCTTATAGGGCCCACATCCCGTATCCGTGGGTATGCACAAGGACGAGCTGCTCGAACTCCACGAACAGATGGTGACGATCATGGAGCACTTCCGCGCGCAGGAGTCCGTCGACGGCTCGCTGTTCGACCCGTACGACGAGCTCGACGTCGACCCCTCGCACGTCCACAAGTCGAAGAGCGAGCACAAGCACGCGGTGTTCGTCCTCGGGAACGCCCTGGCGAACGCGATGAGCGAAGACGAGTTCTCGCCCGCCGGCCGCGTCGGCAAGCGGATGGAGGAGCTCGCCGACGACGCCGAGAACAAGATCTGAGGGCCCGTTCCGGAACCCTCGGCCCGAGCCAGCTCCTTCCGGACCCCCCGCCTTCGCGCCGACGCCCGATCCCCGCTCCCGAGTTCCGTCCGTCGCCGCCCATCTTCGGTCCCCGCTCCCGACCCCCGTATTGATGTGTGCGCGGCCCCGTCGAACCTGACATGGTCGCAGAGGCGCTGACGGCGGACGCCGTTCACCTCGCCGCCGGGGGCGTCGCGCTCGCCGTCGCGCTCGCCGTCGTGTACTTCGTCGACCGCCCGAGCGGCGACTGGACGCGGGCGCTCCGGTCCCGACTCCTCCTCGGCGTCCCGTGGGGGACGCTGGTCGTGATGGCGGGCGTGGTGGGGGTGTACCTGTTCGTCCAGTCCGGCCTCGACAACCCGAACCGGCCGGTCGTCATCCCGTTCCGGTCGTGGTCGTACTTCTACCCGGAGGGGCTCGTCTGGTCGAGTTTCGCGCACGCGGGCCGCGGCCACATCACCGGCAACCTCCTCGCCGCTATCGTCGCCGGCGGCCTCTCGGAGTACGCGTACGGCCACTTCCCCGACGGTCGTGAGGTCGGGGAGGCGGACCGGCTCGCCGTCCGCCTTCGACGCCTGCCGAGTCGCGTGTGGGCGCTCCCGAGCCGAGCGCGGCGCCTTCCTCAGCGAATCCGAGCGGCGCCGGGTCGGCTCGCCGCCGTCGAGTCGCCCGCGGCGAACCCGTACGTCCGGGCGTTCCTGATCGTGCCCGGCGCCGCGGTCGCGTTCGGCCTCGTCTCCGCGCTGTTCGCGCTGGGGCCGGTGATCGGCTTCTCCGTCGTCGTGTTCGCGTACTGGGGGTTCGCGCTCGTCTCGCGCCCCGTCGCCGCGGTCGTCGCGATGGCCGGAACGACGCTCGTCGGCGTCCTCTACGACGCCGTCCGGGTCCCGGTGGCGTTCGCGGAGGCGTCCCCCTCCTACGGCGTGCCGGGGTGGGCGAACGTCGCGATACAGGGCCACGCGCTCGGGGTCATCGGCGGCGCGCTGGTCGCGGTCGTCCTGCTCCGGCGCCGCGGCCGAGCCCGGAACGGCGAGGGTCGGAGTGCCGACTCGGACGCGGCCGCGGGGCGGTGGCGGCACCACCCGGTCGCGACCGCCGACGGCGGCGGGACTCGCGCGGACGCGACGGAGCGGTCGGCGCTCGTCGTCTTCGGCGCGCTGCTCCTGTTCGGCGCGTCGCGCCGGCTGTGGGCGGTGTACTGGTACCTCGGCAACGAGCGCTACGAGCTGTACCGCGCGGTCGGCGTCGGGCTGCTCGCCCTGCTCGCGGCGATAGTCGCCGTCGCGGCCGTCTCGCGGGACGAGCCCATCTGGCCGGCCCGGGCGGTCCCGGACCCCGAGACGATCCGGGGCGGGATCCGGTCGGCGACGCCGGCGGCGGTCGGCCTCCTGCTGCTCGTCGCGGCGCTGGCGGTCGTCGCCGGGCCGGCCGTCGTCCCGAACCTCGTCGCGGTCGACGACGGCGACCTCCCCGGCGACCCGGTCGAGGTGGAGGGGTATCAGGTGACGTACGCGGAGGACGTGGAGAACCGGCTCGTTGGCGTCGTCGACGTCGAGGCGTTCGGCCGGTCGACGTCGGTCAACACCTCGGGGGTGATCGTCACCAACCTCGACCGCGAGATATGGACGACGGCCGTCTCGAAGGGGAACCTCGCGTTCTGGGGGTACCGCGCGGTCGACGTGGGCGGGACCGGCTGGCGCGAGACCGTGTGGGTCCAGCGGGTCGGCTGGGTGGCGGCGAACGGGGGGCCGACGTACCGGGTCGACGCGGTCCGTAACGAGACCCGACGGACGCTGTTCACGAGCGAACCGGCGCGCGCCGAGCCCCGGATCGACGGCCGCACCGTCGTCGTCGCGGCCGCGCGCGGGAGCTTCGAGCTGACGGTGATCGGCGGCAGCGGCAACAACGTCACGGCGCCGCTCCCGGCCGCGAACGAGTCGGTGACGGTTCGGGGGATCACCCTCGTGCGCGAGGGCGACGTCCTGTTCGCGGAGCGCGGCGAGACGCGGGTCCGGATCGCGCAGCGGGAGCGGTACGAGGGGCGTCAGTAGTCGAGACCGGCCGAACCGGAGCGGCGAGTGAGGAGCCTACGACCACTCGATCCGGTACACTTCGGTCTCGATGTCGCGCGCCGCGTCGGTGTGGTGGTCGAACTGCGCGTCGATCCGGAACTCGGCCGCGAAGGCGTGGGTCACCTCGCCGCCCTCGTCGGCGGCGAACGCCTCGACGAACTCCCGGCTCCCGCCGTTGTGGACCGAGTAGGAGACGTCGGCGAGGTCGCTCGCGACCGCGAGGAACTCCCGGTCGGCGTTGCGGTTCCCGTCCTGCGCGCCGAACGGCGGGTTCATCACGACGGTCGCCGGCTCCGCGACGGCGAGCGGGGGGCGCGTGGCGTCGCCGCGGACCCAGTGGACCGGCGCGCTGGCGGCGACGCGACGCTCGTTGGCCCGCGCGGTCGCGAGCGCGCCGCCGTCGAGTTCGAGGCCGACGACGCGGGCGGGACCGCGCAGCGCCGCGGCCAGCGCGAGCATCCCGGTCCCCGCGCCGAGGTCGATCACGGTCCGGCCGTCGACGTCGCCGTGGAGGTCGGCGAGGTGGACGACGTGGGCGGCCAGCTCCGGGGGCGTCGGGTACTGTTCGAGGGCGGCGTCCGGGCGCTCGAAGCCGGCGACGACGCCGAGCTTGGCCGCGAGCGACCGCTTCGTCGCCATCGGTCAGGCGGCGCCGTCGACGCGGACGAACTCGACGCCCTCGCGGTCGGCCCGTTCGGCGAGCGCCGCGAGCGCCGTGCGGGCCTCCTCGCACGGCTCGTCCTCGACGGCGACCTCGATCCGCCCGGCGCCGAGGAACGACGCCGCCCGGACGAGCCCGCGGAGGCGGTCGGCCTCGCGCTGGCGTTCGAGCGTGCCTTCGGCGTCGAACGCCGCCTCGGTCGCGACGGCGGCGGGCTGGTAGCCCCGGGCGGCGAGCCCCTGCTTGAGGTCGCGGAGGTGGTCGGGCGCGGTGCTGTCGAGGTCGGCCGCGTCGATGACGACCGGATCGACGTCTGCGGGGCGACAGCCGCGCAGCGTGCGTTCGATGCCGGACGAGGAGGTGGTACTCATACAATCCTATTGGCATAGGTTATACAAAAATCTTTATAGATGTTTGAAAGTAATAACTAGAGGTCAGGCGACGAGACGGGACGGCGACGAGCACGTCGAGCGCGGCGAGTGAGCGTCTCCGAGCGTTGGAATTCGCCCGCAGTGGGGCCACGACCTCGGGCCCTGAAATCCGGCGGCGAATCCGACCCCGGACCGCGGTCACGTTTCGTGCGTCACGGCGGCGGAGCGAGACGGGTCGCGGCCCGGGCCGATCCGACCCTATATTCCCAGATTCGTCGGTAAACGCGCTCTCCGAGCGGTTAACCGGGTGACCGAGCGCCCGCTTATCATAAGGATCGTTGATGGGGGTGGACAAGGCTTAAATGTGCGACTGACCACAAACCTTTTAATGGAACGTCCGAGTCGCCAGCGGCAACAGGAGCGGGACACGGAGCAGGAAACGGACGAATCGACGGTCTCCTGTCCGGAGTGTGACTCGGAGGACATCGTCACCGACGCCGACCAGGAACTCGTCTGCGAGGACTGCGGCCTCGTGCTGGACGAGCGCAACATCGACCGCGGGCCGGAGTGGCGCGCGTTCAACCACAACGAGCGGCAGTCCAAGTCGCGCGTCGGCGCTCCGATCACGGAGACGATGCACGACAAGGGGCTGACGACGACCATCGACTGGAAGGACAAGGACGCCTACGGCCGGTCGCTCTCCTCGGAGAAGCGCTCGCAGATGCACCGGCTGCGGAAGTGGCAGGAGCGAATTCGGACGAAGGACGCGGGCGAGCGCAACCTCCAGTTCGCGCTCTCCGAGATCGACCGCATGGCCAGCGCGCTCGGCGTCCCGCGGTCGGTACGCGAGGTCGCGTCCGTCATCTATCGCCGCGCGCTCAACGAGGACCTCATTCGGGGGCGATCAATCGAGGGCGTCTCCACCGCCGCGCTGTACGCCGCCTGCCGACAGGAGGGGATCCCCCGCAGCCTCGACGAAGTCGCCGACGTCTCGCGGGTCCCGCAAAAGGAGATCGGCCGGACGTACCGCTACATCTCCCAGGAGCTCGGCCTGGAGCTGAAGCCGGTCGACCCGAAGCAGTTCGTCCCCCGGTTCGCGTCCGCGCTCCAGCTCTCCGAGGAGGTCCAGTCGAAGGCGACCGAGATAATCGACGTCTCCGCGGAGCAGGGGCTCCTCTCCGGGAAGTCGCCCACCGGCTTCGCGGCCGCCGCCATCTACGCCGCGTCGCTGCTCTGTAACGAGAAGAAGACCCAGCGCGAGGTCGCCGACGTCGCGCAGGTCACCGAGGTCACCATCCGCAACCGGTACCAAGAGCAGATCGAAGCGATGGGGTTCCGGTAGAGAGGCGGCGCCGCCGCGGGGCTACCGCGGCGCGAGACAGTTGATCGGGTTTTTAATCGCTACCGGTCGAACTACGGGGTGAGATGTACTCAGAGATCCTCGTTCCCACCGACGGCAGCCCGGCGTCGGACGCCGCGATCGAACACGCGATCGACCTCGCGGACCGATACGACGCCCGCCTCCACGCGCTGTACGTCGTCGACGGTGCGGCGTACTCCAGCCTCGAGGCGGGCGCGGAGATCGTCGTCGAGGCGCTCGAATCGGAGGGCGAGGAGGCGACGACCCGCGTCGCGGAGGCCGCCGCGGACGCCGGCGTCGAGTGCGTCACCAGCGTCACGTCCGGGACCGCCTACCGGTCCATACACAACTACGTCGACGACCACGACATCGACGTCGTGGTGATGGGGACCCACGGGCGGAAGGGGATCGACCGCTACCTGCTCGGGAGCGTCACGGAGCGGGTCGTCCGCACGTCGGACGTACCGGTGTTGACCGTGCGACAGTCGACAAATGAGTAGTCGCACCGCACTCGGCAGACGGGGGTGACACCGATGCGCGACTGGCTCTCCCATCGGGTGGTCTCGTCGCCGGACGACACCGCCCTGATCCGCGCCGAGGACGGCGAGGCGTGGAGCTACACCGACCTCGACCGGCTGGTCGCCGAGACGGCCGGTCGGCTCGTCGCGCACGGGCTCGGCGAGGGCGATCGGATCGGCGTGCTGACGCCCCCGTACGTCGGCACCGTCGGCCTCGTCCACGCGACGATGCGGATCGGGGCGACGTTCGTCCCGCTCGGCCAGGAGCTGACCGCGCGCGAGATCGCCGCGCGGATCGACCGGACCGACCTCGACGCCGTCGTCTGCGCGGAGCCGACGGAGCCGACGGCCACCGACGCGGCGGCGGAGATAGAGGGGGTCCCCGTCTACTCCGTCGACGACCCGACGAGCGCCGAGGTCACCGGGATCCACGACGTCGACCCGGCGGCGCTCGACCCGCCGACGTGGTCGTTCGACGACCCGCTCTGCGTGCTGTTCACCTCGGGGACGACCGGCGAGCCCAAGCCCGTGCCGCTGACCGCTGGCAACGTGTACAGCTCGGCGGTCGCCTCGGCGTTCCGGCTGGGGGTCGAGGCCGACGACCGCTGGCTCGTGTCGCTGTCGCTCCACCACATGGGCGGGCTCGCGCCGGTGTACCGGTCGGTCATGTACGGGGCGACGCTCGTGTTGCGCGAGGGGTTCGACGCCGGCGGCACCGCCGACGACATCGACGCCTACGACGTGACCGGCGTCTCGCTCGTCCCGACGATGCTCAAGCGGATGCTCGACCGACGGGGGACGCTGTCGGACTCGCTCCGCGTGGTCCTGCTCGGCGGCGCGCCCGCGCCGGCGGAGCTGTTGGAGCGGTGTCGCGACTACTCGATCCCCGTCTACCCGACGTACGGGATGACCGAGGCGGCCTCGCAGATCACCACCGCGACGCCGCGACAGACGAGGGACCGGATCGGAACGGTCGGCCGGCCCCTCTTCGGCACCGACGTGACGGTCGTCGGCGAGGACGGCGACCCTGTCGAGCCCGGCGAGACCGGCGAGGTCGTCGTCAGGGGACCGACGATCACGTCGGGGTACCTCGCGCAGCGCGACGGCGACCGGTCCGAAGCGGACGACGACGGCGGCGAATCGGTCCCCGACGACATCGACCTGAACGGGATCGATCCCGCGGCCGTCGACCGGTCGGACTTCGGACCGTACGGGCTCCACACCGGCGACGTCGGCCGGTTCGACGAGGAGGGGTACCTCCACGTGCTCAACCGGGTCGACGACCGTATCATCACCGGCGGCGAGAACGTCGAACCCGGCGAGGTCGGGGACGTGCTCCGGGGGTACGTCGAGGTCGAGGACGTGGCGGTCGTCGGCCTCGACGACGAGGTGTGGGGCGAGCGCGTCGCGGCGCTCGTCGCCGTCGGCGACCGGTTCCCTGACGGGGCGGGCGTCGCGGGGGACGCCGCGAACGGGGAGCCCGAACCGACGGCGACCGACGTACCGGAGGGGGAGTCGGCAGATCCGGCCGACGACGCGACGGGCTCCGACGACGCGACGGGCTCCGACGACGCGACGGGCTCCGACGACGCGACGGGCTCCGACGACGCGACGCCGGTCGTGGCGGGCGAGGGCGTCGGCCCCGCACCGATCGACGAGGGCGCGTTCGTCGACTACGCTCGGGAGCGCCTCGCCGGCTTCAAGATCCCGAAGACGGTCGCGTACGTCGAGGATCTCCCACGGACCGTCTCGGGGACGGTCGACAGGGAGGCGACGCGGGCGCTCCTCCGCGAGCGAGGGACGGACCCCCGGAAGAGCACCGACGCGGACCTTGAGACGGCGGGGTTCAAGCCCGCGGACCCCGCCGAGCCGACCGGGCCGGCGGAGGCGGCGGCTCCGGACGGCGCGAGCATCTCGGAGTCCGACGCCGATCGCCCCGAAGAGGTCGAAATCGCCGACGCGGAAGAGGTCGCGGCCGGACCGACGGGCGACGACGAGACCGAGAAGGAGACAGCGGAGACCGAGGGAGAAGGCGACGCGGACGCCGAGGAGTCGGGCGACACGGACGCGGTCGGCGACGGATAAACTCACCCGGCGTTCTTCGTTGTTCCACCGACGTTTTGCCCGCGGAGCTCTGACGGGTCGTATGGAGCTGCTCGACGACAGCATCGTGCCGGAGCGCGCGCGAGACGTCAAACAGGAGGCGCGGGAGTTCGCCGACGAGTACATCGCCCCGAACGCGGAGGCGTACTACGAGTCCGGCGAGTACCCGTGGGAAGTGCTCGAAGCGGGGATGGACGCCGGGCTCGTCGCCCAGGACATCGGCGAGGAGTACGGCGGGAAGGGGTTCGACCTGGCGCAGGTGCTGGCCATCGCGGAGGAGTTCTACCGCGCCGACGCCGGCATCGCGCTCACGCTCCAGCTCGCCAGCTTCGGCGCCGAGATGGTCGAGGATTACGGGACCGAGGAACAGAAGGAGAAGTACCTCCGCCCGGTCGCCGAGAACGACCAGATCTCCGGGCTCGCGGTCTCCGAGCCGCAGACCGGCTCCGACCTGGCGGGCATGACGACGAAGGCCGAGAAGGTCGAGGGCGGCTACGAACTGACCGGCGAGAAGTACTGGGTCGGCAACGCTGTCGAGGCCGACTGGCTGACCGTCTACGCGAAGACCGGCGAGAGCGACGACCGCTACTCCAACTACACGCTGTTCATCGTCGAGACCGACTCCGACGGCTACGAGGCCGAGCACATCCCGGAGAAGATGGGGATGCGCGCGTCCAAGCAGGGCCACATCGTCTTCGATGACTGCTTCGTGCCCGAGGAGAACGTCGTCGGCAGCGAGGGCGGCGGCTTCTACGTGCTCGCGGACTTCTTCAACCACGGCCGCGTCATCGTCGGGGGGCACGGGCTCGGGCTCGCCGCCGCCGCCGTCGAGGAGGCGGAGGCGTTCATCGACGAGCGCGAGGCGTTCGGCCGCACCATCGACGACTTCCAGGCCGTCCAGCACACCATCTCGGACATGCGTATCGGGTTCGAGTCGGCGCGGGCGCTCAACTGGCGCGCCTGCGAGAAGGTCGCGAACGGTGAGGACGCCGGCTACTGGGCCGCGCTGGCGAAGACCAAGTCGACGGAGGTCGCCACCGACTGCGCCGAGAAGGGCATGAAGCTCCACGGCGGCCGCTCGATCCTGACCGAGCGCCGGATCGCCCGCGTCTACCGCGACGTGCGCATCCCGGTGATCTACGAGGGCGCCAACGACATCCAGCGCAACCTCATCTACCGGCAGTCGCGATAGGCGGGTAGATCAGACGGTCGCCGCCAGCCGCCGCAGGGCCTCGCCGCCGCCCGTCGCGAGCGGGTCGCCGTGTCCCACGCAGGCGACCTCGAACGACGGGGCGCGCGCCGCGAGGTCGCGCACGCTCGTCGCCACCGCGTCCGTGTCGTAGCTGATCAGCCAGCCGGATGGTTCGAGGTCGCCGTCCGACGCCGAGGTGAGGTCGCCGAGGAGGCCGACACCGAGTTCCCCGCTGACGTACGCGACGTGACCCGGCGTGTGGCCGGGCGAGTGGTACGCCGTGAACGACCCGATCCGCTCGCCGTCGCGGACGCCGACGACGTCGAGGTCGGCGCGGTCCGTGACGAGGTCGCCGAGTCGCTGGATCAGGCCCTTGTGATTCCGGATCGGCGGTGACCGCGACCCGCGAAGCAGCTGAGCGTCGAAGCCGTACGCGCGGACCGGCGCGTCGAGGTCGGGCGCGAGCGCCGCCAGCGTCCCGACGTGGTCGAGGTCGTAGTGGGTGAGCAGGACGCGGCCGACCTCCGAGACGGCGACGCCGGCCTCGTCGAGCCCGTCCCGGATCGCGGCCCCGTCCCACGGAGTCCCGGCGTCGACGAGCGTCGGCACGTCGTCGAAGACGAGGTACGCGTTGACGCCGCGACACTCGATCCGCCAGACGCCCTCGGCGATCTCGGTTGCCATGGCATCCCGTACGGGAGCCGGAGGCAAGAGCGCTCGTGTGCCGGATCGCGCCGCCGAGACGGCGGGGAGACATCTGGGTGCCGGGAAAGACATCGGGGCGCCGGGACGGGCGACGAAAACGCCAAGGCGCCGGGGCGACACCACGTGGTATGCGACTGGAGGACTACTGGGGGATCGGCCCAAAGACGAGCGAGCGGCTCACCGAGGCGCTCGGGACCGAACGGGCCGTCGAGGCGATCGAGTCGGCGGACGTCCGCGCGCTCGTCGACGCCGGCCTCCACCGCGGCCGCGCGACCCGCATCCTCCGCCGGGCGAACGGCGAGGCCGGGATGGACGTCCTCGCGACGGGCGACGCGCGCTCGGTGTACGACGACCTCCTCGGGCTCGCGGCCGACGCGGCGCTGACCGCGCACGCGGCCGACCGGATCAGGGTGATGACCCCCCTCCTCGACCGCGACGCCGTCGAGGAGCGCCTCGACCGGGTCGTCGCCGCCCGCGACGCGTGGGACGGCCTCGACGACGACGCGCGCGAGGCCGTCGCGGAGTCGTTCGCCGCCTACGACGAGGCCGACGGGTCGGACCTCGCCGCGGTCGAAACGGCGGTCGCGCTCCGCGAAGCGGGGCTGACTGACGGCCCCTTCGCCGACGTGGGCGCGCTCGACGGCGACCGCCTGCGCGACGCGGCCGACGCGCTCGCCGACGTACGGGGCTCGATCGACCCCGCCGGCGACCTCGACGGCGACGACATCGAGGTCGCGGCCGGCGCCGACGCGGAGCTGGACCGGCTGCGCGAGCAACTCGCGGCCGCGCGCGACCTCGCGGACTCCGCGTTCGACGTGCTCGAAACCGTCCGCGACGGGAGCCTCCGGGACTTCGAGGCGCTGGAGGCGGCGACGGTCGACCACGTCGCGCGCGAGACCGGCGTCGAGCCGGCGACGGTCCGGTCGGCGGCGCCCGACGAGGCGCTCGACGCGGCCGACTTCGTCTCCGGGACGCTGCGCGACCTCGTCGGCGAACTGGAGGCCGCCGTCGACGAGCGCGAGGCCGCGGTCGCGGCCGACATCCGCGAGCGGCTCGGCGACGAGTCGGGCGCCGGCGAGGACACCGCGGTCGCCCGCGCCGCGACGGCGGTCTCGGACGCGGCGTTCCTGCTCTCGCTGGGGCGGTTCGCGGCCGAGAACGGGCACGTCCGACCGGCACTCGTCGACGACGGTATCGCCGTGCGCGGGGCGCGGAACCCCTTCCTCGGGGGCGACGTTCAGCCGGTCTCGTACGGCGTCGGCTCTCACTCGCTCGCGGGCGAGGCGGGCGTCGCGAGCGCGGACGCGCCGCCGACCGGCGACCGCGTGAGCGTCCTCACCGGAGCGAACTCCGGCGGGAAGACGACCCTTCTGGAGACGCTCTGTGCGGTCGCGCTGCTCGCGTCGATGGGGCTGCCCGTGCCCGCCGACGCGGCTGAGGTCGGGACGTTCGACCGGATCGTCTTCCATCGCCGGCACGCCTCCTTCAACGCCGGCGTGCTGGAGTCGACGCTGAAGTCGGTCGTCCCCCCGCTCGTCGCCGAGGGGCGGACGCTCATGCTCGTCGACGAGTTCGAGGCGATCACGGAGCCGGGCCGGGCCGCCGACCTGCTCAACGGCCTCGTCACGCTGACGGTCGACCGCGGCGCGCTCGGCGTCTACGTCACCCACCTCGCGGAAGACCTGAGCCCGCTGCCCGACGCCGCCCGGATCGACGGCATCTTCGCGGAGGGGCTGACGAACGACCTGGAGCTCCGCGTCGACTACCAGCCGCGGTTCGAGACGGTCGGGAAGTCCACGCCGGAGTTCATCGTCTCGCGGCTCGTCGCGAACGCCGGCGACCGCGGGGTCCGCGCGGGCTTCGAACACCTCGCCGGCGCGGTCGGCGAGGAGGCGGTCCAGCGAACGCTCTCGGACGCCGAGTGGGCGGCGAACGATGACTGACGACGAGGGGAGTCGGGGCGTGGGCCCCGACCGGATCCGGTCGGTCGCGGTCCACCGCGAGGACGTGGCGAACGCGCTCGAAGCGACGCTGCGGAGCGACCGCGAGGTCGTCCTCCGCGCGACGCCGCCCTTCTCGGGGCGGATGCGGGCCCGACTCCACGCGCTCGACGCGGGAGGCGGCGACGGGGACGCCGGCGACGGGGCTCCCGCGCCGCTCCACATCGACCCGCGCGCGCTGGTGGCCGAGGCGCCGCCGTACCCCGAGGTCGACGACACGGCGGCGGAACACCCCGACGCGGACCTCGCGGCGCGGCGGAAGCGACACGCCGAGGCGGTCGAGGACTGGCGCGAAACGGTGCGCGAACGCGTCGCCGAGACGGTCGAGATCGAGGTCGACGGCGAGACGCGCACCGTCGATGTCACCGCGCTGGGGTAGAAGGAGTCCGCGGTTCGCGGCCTGACGCGGCCGCGGCGCGCTACAAGCGGAGCCGCTCGACGGCGGTCCCCGCCGCCTCGAAGTCGCCGTCGGTCGCGGCTGCGACCACGACCGTGTCGGCGTCGGTGTCCGCGTCGAGGTCGACCTCGAACGCGCCGTCGGCGCCGGGGGAGACGAGCCGCGACGTCTGCCGCGTGTGAACTGCCACGCGCTCGGCGTCCGTCTCACCGGCGATGACGACCGAATTTTCCACGAACTCGGCAGTGGCCGTCAGGTCGGGACCGGCCGGGCGGTCGCGGTCGACGTAGCGGTCGCGGACGACGGTCGGCGTCTCGACCGGCTCGCCCGCGTCGACGCCGTGCGCCAGCCGGACGAAGCCGGCCATCGACCACGCGAGGGGGGTCGCCCCCCCGGTGCCCTCGCCGAACTCCCAGCCGTACTTCGTCGGGTGCTCGCGGTCCCACACCTGCTCGGGGAGCATCAGCCCGGAGTTGCCGAAGCCAGCCATCGTCTCCAGCAGCGCCTCGGGTTCGAGCGCGTCCTCGTCGGTGCCGCCGAAGGCGTCGGGGCCGTCGCCGCGAGCGCGGAGCTCGTACTCCCCGCGCTCGCCGGTGAAGATGGGCCAGAGGCGGCCGCGGCCGTCGCCGGTCCCGGCCCACGGCGCGCCGGGGTCCCCCACTGCGATCTCGCCGTACGCGTCGCCGACGTAGCGGTACCAAGCGGCGCCGTGGGGGGTGTCGACGCGGATCGAATCGTCGACGACGGCGACGGAGTTCCGGACCACGGGGTCGTCGGCGGGCTTGATCCCCAGCCGGACGAGTTCGAGGAAGCCGCCGTCGACGATCTCGCGCTCGTCGTACGTCGGACCGTCGTTGGCGATCGTGCGCGGGCGACCGGACTCGGGGTCGCCGTCGGCCGTGATCCGGACGTAGTACGGGGTCCGCTCGTGGCGGTCGGTGCCGGTCGCGGTCGCGCACCAGTCCTCGACGCGGGCGGTCCAGTCGTCGGCGAGCGCGAGCCACGCGAGCGCGTCGGCGCGGAGCGACTCGGGCGACTCGGCCGCCCCGCTCCCCGCCTCCTCGGCCCCGTCGCGCCGGTCGGCCTCCGCGAGCGCGAGCGCGGCGCCGCAGACGAGGCCCGCGATCTCGGCCGCGATGCTCGACGGCGAGTAGCCCGCCTCCTCCTCCCAGCGCTCCTGGGCGGTCTCGGGGCCGTTCTCGGCGATGTAGTCGAGCGAGCGGGCGACCTGGTCGTAGGTGTAGTCCGCGTCCGCGAGGGTCACGCCGCGCTCGTACAGCTGCCACGCCATCACGGAGGGGAAGCCGATGTTGTCCATCTGCTCGCCGCCCCACCGGGTCCGCCCGTCGATGTAGGTGTTCTGCGGGAGGAAGCCGTCGTCGTCCTGCTGCGTGTTGTAGAGGTACGCCAGGGCGTCGGCGCCTCGTTCGAGGTCGTCCATCTCGATCAGCGCCGTGAACACCTGGTAGAGGTCCCGCGACCAGACGAAGTTGTAGCCGTAGCCGCGGTCCTCGGCGGCGTACTCGGTCTCGCCCCACGGGACCGAGGGGCTCGCGATCCCCGCGCCGTCGTGGGCCTTGTCCTCGACGGCCGCGAGCGTCATCAGCGCGAAGCGGTACTGCGCCGCGAGGTCGGGGTCGTCCGCGACCGAGTCGGGGAGCTCGCGGTCCGCGAGCCACGAGCGCCACGTCTCGGCGTACGCGTCCGCGGCGTCGTCGAAGCCGCGCGCGAGCGCCCCCTCGGCCTCGCCCAGCGCGGCCGCGGTGTCGGCGTCCTCGGCGAACCCGAGCGCGACCGTGTCGACGACGCGCTCGCCGCTGCCGACGAGGCCGGCCAAAACGACGTTGCCGACCGCCTCGGCCGACTCGTCGTCGCGCTCGCCGTCGCCGAACAGCGCGTCCGCCGCCTCGCCGCCGGCCGCGAGCGCGCTCGCCCAGTCGAACCCGTCGCCGCTCGCCAGCGCGAGCGCGGGGTCGAACGGCTCGCCCTCGTCGTCGACGAGCTTGCCCGGGTCGCGGTCGGGGTCGTCCTTGCGCGCGATCAGGTGCGCGCCGCGGTCGCCGTCGACGCGCTCGGCGCGGTCGTTCGTGCCGACGTTGGCGATGGTGACGTCCGCGAGCGCGTACACGTCGTACTCGCGGCTCCCCTCGAACCGCACGTCCGCGAGGATCGCCGTCCCGTCGGCGTCGACGGCGTACTCGACCCGGAGCGTCCAGGAGTGGCCGTGGCCGTCGCCGGTCTCGCGGATCCGCTGGACGTAGGCGAGCGCGTCGTCGGCCGCCGGCTCCGTCGTCCGCTCGATCGTCTCCGTCGCCGAGACGTGGCCCGTCTCGTCGAACGTGCGGATCGCGTACTCGGAGTCGGGGTCGGCGACGAGGAAGTCGAACGTGCGGACGTTCATCACGTCGATCCGCGGGAACCGCGCCTCGGTGAGCGCCCCCTCGGTGAGCGTGAACCACACCGGGACCGGGTCCTCGGCGTCGTAGTCGCCCGGCGTGCCGAGGCCGAACTTCCGGCCGGTCGTCCAGTGCGGACCCGTCTCGGGCCCGCTCTCGCGGTCGTGCGGGACCGGGAGCTCGCCGTGGCTCGCCAGCGTCACCGTCGCGTCGATGCGGAGCGCGTGCGACCACGCGATGGGCGTCGCGCTGTCGAGGTCGCCGTCGTCGAACGCCTGCTCCGCGAACAGCCCCGCCTCGTTGACGAAGGGGCCGTCCGGGCCGCACAGCTCGTACAGGTCGCGGGCGTCCGCGAACAGCGGGCCGGCGGCCCCGCCGCGCTCGTCGACGACGCCCGCGAGCGTCGCCGCGGCCGTCGCGCCCCACAGCGTCGCGATGGACCACACCTTCGCGGCGCCCTGTTCGGCCGTGCGCCAGTCGTCGCCGGTGAACCTGACGAGCCCCTCGACCGAGGCGGTCTCGCGCCGGAGCGCGTCGATCGTCTGCCGGACGTGCGTGTTGACCCGGTCGAGGAAGCGGGTGAACTCCGTCGTCGCGACCGAGTCGACGCCGGCGGGGCCGGAGCCGTCGGTGGCGGCCGCGGCGTCGCCCGGCGCGGCCTCGTCGTCGAGCAGGGCGGCGTACTCGGCGGCCGCCGTCGCGAGCGCGAAGGTGCTGGCGTCGGCGCGGGCGTCCTGCCCCTCGTCGCTTGCTCGCTGGAGGAACCGATCCGTGTCGGGGTTCCAGCGGGCGTCGAGGCCCGACAGCGCCGCGTCGGCGGCGGCGGCGGCGGCGGCGCGGAGCCCCTCGTCGACCGGCGCGCGAGCCACCGCGGCGAACGCCCGGAGGTACTCGGCGCCGGTGTGGGTGAACCGGCCGAGCGCGTTCTCCCAGCAGTTCTGACAGCGGCGGGGGAGCCCGTCGTCCTCGGTCGTCTCGAGGAGGAAGTCGACGGCGTCGGCGATCGTCTCGTCGATCCGGTCGCGCCACTCGGCGGGGAGGTCGGCCTCGCGGCGCAGCGTCGCGAGGAACGCGACGACCGTCGCGGGCTGGTCGAGCTGGTCGTTGGGGCCGGGCGTCGCGTTCGCGCCCTCGATCCGGGCGTTCGCCCAGCCGGGCGCGACCTTCCCGGAGTCGGCCCACACCCGATGGGGCCACGAGCCGTCGGCGTCCTGCGTCCGGCAGAAGAAGCTCGCGGCCGCGAGCAGCTCCTCGCCGGCGTCGAGGCCGAGCTCCTCGCTCGCGTCGAGCAGCGCGGTCGACACCGTGGCCTCGTCGCGGAACCAGGTGTAGCCGTAGCCCCCCGAGGTGGAGTAGAAGGGGTCGAACTCGGGCGCGGCGATCCGGGCGCCGGACTCCGCGGTGAGCAGGTCGAGCGCGCGGAGGTCGCTCGCGATCACCGAGCGGCGGGGGGCGTCCTCGGGCACGTTCGGACCGCGGCCGTCCGCGGCCTCGCGCAGGTCGTCGGCGTCGGGGTAGGCGGTCGCGATGTTCGAGACGGCCTCGATCCGGCGCTGGCGGTCGATGCCGTCGGTGAGGGCGTCCTTCGCGTCGTCGCCGGTGTCGCGCGCGTCGCGGCGGTCGACGACGGCGCGCCCGGCGAGGGTGACGCGCTCGGTGCGGCCGTCGCGCTCGAACGGGGCGCGGACGACGACGTCCGGGGTGAGTCGAGAGTCCTCGCGCCGGTCGATCTCGCCGCGGTGCGGGAACCCGTCGCCGCCCTCGCCGAGCAGCTCCGGGATCGTCCGCAGGCGCTGGCCGTGGGCGTTCGAGAGGCCCGTCGAGGCCGTGAGGAAGTCGTGTTCGGTGCGGTGGTACACCTCGACGACGCCGCCGTCCTCGGGGCCGGCGCCGTCGTGGACCATGTTGCCGACGCGGCCCTCGACCATGTCGGGCGAGAACGCGTAGGCGGCGACGAGCTCGGCGTCTGCCGGGGGCGAGCCGCGGAGTTCGACGTGGGTGAGGTGGGTGTCGCCCACCACCAGGTCGAACTGGTGGATGGTGTAGCGGCCGGCGTCGTACTCGGTCTCGACGAGCGGCGTGTCGCCGTCGTAGTGCTGGCGGGTCGTCTCGAGGTCGTCGAACCAGCGGACGCCGCGCCCGGCGGTTATCCCCGTCCGGAGGCGGTCGGCGCCGCCGACCTCGGAGAGGGAATACGAACAGTCGTGGACGGTCCCGTCCGGCCCCACGTGGACCAGTCGGCCGTCGTCGCCGGTGAACGCGCCGGCGGTCATCGAGTGCTCCGCCGGGTAGCGCTCCCCGCGCCGACGTTCGTGCTCCGTTAGGGCGGTACGCAGTCGCATACCCGCCCTGCGCCTGCCGGAGTAAAAGCCTTGACGACCGCGGCGGGTAACCGCGCGGCGGTCGGCGCCGCGGCGCGGTCACCGTCACAAGAGCAACACCGAAGGCCCCGGGGGTCGATGGCCGTCACATGCACCACCCCGGACCCCCGCGCTTCCTCGCGACCGGCGAGCGGACGGAGCTTGCACCGAGAGATCCGAACCCGGACGGCGCGTACGCGTGGCGCGTCGCCGACGCGCCGCCCGACAGCGAGTCGACCGTCGGCGACGGCCCCGTGACCGGATTCACCCCCGACGTGCCGGGGCGTTACCTGCTCGGCCTCGACGCTCCGGACGGCGACCACCTCCTCACCGTCCGCGCGTTCCCGGCGAGCTACGAGGGCGTCGACGTCGCGGGCGGGAGCGGGACCGCGATCCGCGACCGGGACGCGGACGACGGGCCGCGCGACTACGCCGCGCAGGGGCGACACGAGGGGGTCGGCCGGCCGCGGGTGCGGGTCGAAGCGAGCGTCGCGTTCGACGAGGAGCCGGGCGAGGAGGGCGAACACGCCGGGGAAGCGGTGTTCACCGCGGTCCCCTCGCCGAACCCGGAGTCCTCGCTCGACGCCGACGACCTGGCCGTGACGTTCGTCGTCGACGACCGCGACGTGGCCGACGCCGTCGCGGCGGGCCGCACGAACCCGCGGGACGCCCTCCGCGCGAGCGAGGGCGGCCGCGAGCTCCGCGTGCCGCTCGACGCGGTGCCGGACCGGCTCCGGGTACACGCGGTCGCGGTCGCGCGAGACCCGGGCGAGGACCCGCGCGTGAGCGTCGCCGACGCGGCGGCCGTCGAGCGCGCCGCGGGCGACCGGGCCGCGGCCGACGAGGCCGTGCGGGTCCCGGACGCGCCCGACTTCGAGACGGTGCGGCTCAACGACCCGCCCGAGTGGACCCGCGAGGCCTCGGTCTACGAGGTGTTCGTCCGCACCTTCGCCGACGCTGACGAGGGCGAGGCGTTCGACGCCATCGCCGAGCGGATCCCGCGGATCGCCGACCTCGGCGTCGACACGCTGTGGCTCACCCCGGTCCTCGGCCACGACGGGAAGCCGCACGGCTACAACATCGTCGACTTCTTCGACACCGCCGAGGACCTCGGCGAGCGCGAGGACTTCGAGGCGCTCGTCGAGACCGCCCACGACCACGGCATGCGCGTGCTGTTCGACTTCGTCGCCAACCACACGGCGCGCGACCACGAGTGGTTCCAAGACGCCTACCGGAATCCGGCGTCGCCGTACCGCGACCGCTACGAGTGGCAGGAGTCGGGCGAGCCGGGCACGTACTTCGACTGGGAGCTGATCGCGAACCTCAACCACGCGAACCTCGACGTGCGACGGTTCCTGCTGGACGTGGTCGACGAGTGGGCGCCGCTCGTCGACGGGTTCCGCTGCGACATGGCGTGGGCGGTCCCCGACTCCTTCTGGCGGGAGCTCCGCGACCGCGTGAAGGACATCGACCGGGAGTTCCTCCTGATGGACGAGACGATCCCGTACATCCCGGGGTTCCACGAGGGGATGTTCGACGTCCACTTCGACGCGACGCTGTACTTCCAGCTCCGGCAGATCGGACGGGGGGCGGCGCCCGCGGAGTCGGTCCTCGACGCGGTCGGCCAGCGCGCCGAGATCGGGTTTCCGGACCACGCCGAGTTCCTCCAGTACATCGAGAACCACGACGAGACGCGCTACCGCGTCGAGTGCGGCGACGCGGCCGCGGCCGCCGCGGGCGCGGCGATCATGACGCTGCCGGGCGTCCCGATGGTGTACGCCGGCCAGGAGATCGGGCAGCGCGGGCGCCGTGACGCGATCGCGTGGGACCACGCGCGCGAGGAGGTCCGCGAGCGCTACGAGCGCCTCCTCGCGGTCCGCCGGGACCACCCCGCGCTCGGGCCGGACGGCGACCTCGCGCGCGTCGACTACCACGTCGCGAGCGGCAATCTCTCGGAGAAGCCGGTCGTCGCGAGCGGCGACGCCCACCCGGACGACGTGGTCGCGTTCCGGCGCCGCGACGGCGACGAGACGCTCCTCGTCGTCCTCAACTTCGCGCCGGCCGACGCGAGCGTCGCGTTCGACCTCGACCACGGGGAGCGCGATCTCGTCACCGGCGAGGACTGCCTCGTCGAGGACGGCGAGGGCACGGAGCGGGTCCGCGTCGACGAGGTGGCGGTGGTGCCGGTCTCGGAGCCATGAGCGGCGGTCGGGCGGCCGACCGCGGTCCGGACGGCCCGTCCGTCCTCCCGGACGAGACCGCCGCGCTGGTCGACGCCGCGCGGCGGGACCGGGCGTCGGCGGACGACCGGTTCGCGGCCGCGAGCGAGATCGCGCCCCGGCTCGGCGCGCACCCCATCCGGCCCGACGGCGCCGACCCGGCGACCGATCCCCCGGAGGGCGTCGCGTTCGGATTCTGGACGCCGGATCTCGTCGCGGACGGCGTCCCGGCCGAAGACGTGCGCCTGGAGGTATTCACTCCCGTCGACGACGGCGGCGACGGGTTCGCGGTCGATCCCGGCCGCGAAGACCTCCGGGAGGTCTCGTTCCGGATCGACCGGCTCCCGACGGAGCGCGACGGCGAGTTCCACTGGGTCGCCGTCGAGGGGCTCCCGGTCGGGACCGCCGACCGGCTCGGCGCGCTCTACCAGCTCGTCGCCCCGGAGCCAGACGGCGACGGATCGTACCGGACCGTCAGGGACCCGCTGGCTCGCTCGCTCCCGTTCGGGGCGTTCGCACCCGCCGAGGCGTACGACTGGCCGCGGCTCGACGCGACGCGGCCGGACCGCGACCACTTCGCCGCGCTCGGCACGGACGAGGAGTCGGTCCCGACCGACGAGGACGACGGCTTCCCGCGGGTCGAGCCCGCGACGAGCATGCTGGAGGTCCACCCCGGCACGTCGACCGAGTCCGGGTCGCTGCGCGCGCTCGCGGCGCGGTTCCGCGAGGTCGGCGACAAGCTGGAGCGCGGCGAACCGCTCGACCCGCACGAGCGCAACTACGCCGGCTACGACGCGGTCCAGCTGATGCCGGTCGAGCCGCTCACGCAGGCGTACGGCCGGCAGTGGTACTGGCGGCCGGGCGGCGCGGAAGGGGCGGCGGACGGCCCACCGCTGAACCGGGACGCCGACGCCGAGACCGCGACGGTCGGGGTGAAGCGGCCGGACCAGCGGAACTGGGGGTACGACGTGGTCGTGAGCGGCTTCGGCGCCGCGAACCCGGCGCTGCTGGAGACGGGCCGGCCCGACGAGCTCGTCGAGTTCATCGCCGCCTGCCACGCGATGCCGGACCCGATCCGGGTCGTCTTCGACGTGGCGCTCGGCCACGCCGACGAGGCGGCCGCCGAGCTGCTCCCGGACCCGTTCTTCGAGGGGCCCGGGATGTACGGGCTCCACCTCGACTACCGGCAGCCGGTTGTGCGAGCGATCCTCCTGGAGCTCCACCGGCGGAAGGCGAACTTCGGCGCGGACGGGATCAGGGTCGACGGCGCGCAGGACTTCACCTACCACGACGAGGAGACCGGCGAGCAGGTCCACGACGACGCGTTCCTCGACGCGTTGGACGGCGTGGTCCACGAGGTCGCGGGCACGGGCTACCGTCCGTGGATGATCTTCGAGGACGGCCGGCCCTGGCCGCGGGAGGACTGGGAGCTCGCCTCGACGTACCGCACCCTGATCGACCGACACCCCCACGCGTTCCAGTGGTCGCCGGTGACGTTCGCGCACAACAAGCCGGCGCTGCTCACCTTCTGGGCGACGAAGTGGTGGCGGATGCGCGAGGTCGGCGAGTTCGGAAGCCGGTGGATCACCGGCGTCGCCAACCACGACACGCTCCGCCGCGGTTCGCAGGTCGAGGTGACGGACGACTGGAGCGGCGAGCTGATCAACCCGTACCTCGCGGCCGACCCGCGCGGGACGATCCGGGAGGCGTACGACAGCCCCGCCGCGCTCGTCTGGTTCCACGTCGCGATGCCGGGCGTACCGATGGACTTCCTCCACGCCAACCACCGCGCGCCGTGGGGGTTCGTCCGCGACACCGACCCGACGTGGAACGTGAAGGTGGTCGCGGAGGAGGCGCCGTGGATCGACTGGCACGTCCCCGAGGGAGCGCTCGCGGACGCCGACGGCACCGGTGACGCGTTCCCGCGGCTTCGGGCGCTCGGCTTCGAGACGCGCGCCGACCTGAAGTCGGTCGCGACGACGCTGTCCGACCTCGTCGACGCGACCGACTACGACGTGGACTTGATCGCCGAGCTGCTGTCGGCGATGGGGACGCCGATGGACGCGGAGGAGGCCGGCAACGGGCTCGACGCGGACGACCTCCAGCGCTTCTCGTTCGCGTGGAGCGGCGACGTGAGCGAGTACCTCACGCTCGACCGGTGGGCGGACGAGCAGGACGGGGCCCGGACTGCGTTCGACCGCGCGGTCCGAGAGTTTCGGCAGGCGCGACCGTGGCTCCGCGACGACGTGGACCCGGACCGCGGGGAGGCGTTCGGCTACCGCCACCCGACCGAGGGAACCGTGGTGTACGAGGCGTGCCGGCGCGCACCGGACGGAGACGAGACGCTGCTCGTCGCCTGTAACACGGAGGGGACGCCGGTCGAGGTCTCGCCGGCCGCCGTCCTCGCCGACCTCGGAGCGGAGCGCGCCGGCGGCCCCGGCGACGACGCGAGCGGCGAGTGGACTGTCGCGCTCGCGCCGCCCGACCTCGGCGTCGAGCCGGGTGACTCCGCCGGCTCGACGGCGTCGGTGACGCTGGAGACGGCGGACGCGGTCGTGTGGCGGCGGACGGAGTGACTGGCGGCCCGCCCGGGCTCCGAGGACCGTCCGGGCGAGCCCCGCCCGGTCACAACGCTTGAGTCGGTGGGGATCGCAGGGGGTCGTATGCGATTCGACCGCTCCGACGCCGTCTTCTGTCACGTCACCTCGCTGCCGGGGGCGTACGGGATCGGCGACCTCGGCGAGGGCGCGCGCGACTTCCTCTCGTTCCTCGGCGAGGCCGGCGTCGACCACTGGCAGATCTGTCCGTTCGGGCCGACGCTCTCCGTTGCCGGGGAGTCGCCGTACCAGTCGCCGTCGGCGTTCGCCGGCAACCCGCTGTTCGTCGACCCCGACGGGCTCGTCGCGGACGGGTGGCTCGACGAGAGTGACCTCGAACCGGTGCCCGACTTCCCGACCGGCCGCGTCGACTACGACGCGGTCCGCGAGTACAAGCTCCCGCTGTTGCGGACCGCCTTCGATCGGTTCGAGGAGCGGGCGACCGAGGCGGACCGCGCCGCCCTCGACGAGTTCCGCGAGCGCGAGCCGTGGCTCGCCGACTACGCGCTGTTCCGCGCGCTCTCCGACGCGCGCCCGGAGGACGTCTGGACCGACTGGCCCGCCCCGCTGCGGACGCGCGACCCCGAGGCGCTGGCCGACGCGCGCGACGAGCACGCCCGGGAGATCCGGTTCCGGGAGTTCGTCCAGTGGACGTTCGACCGCCAGTGGCGCGACCTGCGGGCGGTCGCGGCCGATGAGGGGGTGTCGATCGTCGGCGACGTGCCCATCTACGTCGCGCTCGACTCCGCCGACGTGTGGGCGAGCCCGGAGGCGTTCCGGCTCGACGAGGGGAACCGCCCGACGGCGGTCGCGGGCGTCCCGCCCAACGCGGGCGACGACGGGCAGCGGTGGGGGAACCCGCTGTACGACTGGGAGCACCTCGCCGAGTCGGGGTACGACTGGTGGCTCGACCGGTTCCGTCGGCTGTTCGAGCTCGCGGACGTGGCGCGGCTCGACCACTTCCTCGGGTTCGCGAAGTACTGGGCGATCCCGGCCGACAGCGACGACCCCGCGGACGGCGAGTGGCGCGACGGGCCGGGGCGCGACCTGTTCGAGACGGTGGAGCGCGAACTGGGCGAGGCCCCCTTCATCGCGGAGGACCTCGGATTCGAGGAGCCGGCGATGGAGGAGCTGATGGCGGAGTTCGGCTTCCCGGGAATGCGCGTCCCGCAGTACGCCGACTGGTGTGCGGAGGGGAACCAGTACCAGCCGATGCACTACGGCGAGGGCGTCGTCGGCTACACCTCGACGCACGACACGGACACCTGGGTCGGCTACTTCGAGGACCTCCCGGCCGAGCAGCGCGACTGCTTCCGGTACAACGTCGGGTCCGAGCCCGGGGAGTCGCCCGAGTGGGCGATCATCGACGCTGTGTGGGGGTCGGACGCGATCCTCGCGGTGACGACGCTCCAGGACCTGCTCGGGCTCGGCAGCGACGCGCGGTTCAACGAGCCCGGCACGATGGCCGGCAACTGGGAGTGGCGCGTCACCCGCGACGCGCTCGACGACGAGACAGCGGCCCGGCTCCGGGAGCTGGGCGGGCGACACGTCCGGTAGCCCGTGACGGGGATCCTCCCCGACGCGCCGGTCGTCCACGTCCTCGTGATCGCCGCGGCGACCGGGCTGATCTGGGTCGGGAGCGGCTGGCTGGAGGAGGCCGCCGAGACCCTCGCCGGCTACTACGGGCTGCCGGCCGTCGTGCAGGGGTCGGTCGTGGTCGCGGTCGGGTCGAGCTTCCCGGAACTCGTGAGCGTGCTCGTCACCGCTTTCACCGGCGTCTTCGACATGGGCGTCGGGGCGCTCGTCGGGTCGGCCATCTTCAACGTCCTCGTGATCCCCGCGGTCGCCGGCCTCGGGACAGAGTCGGACCTGGAGGCCAACCGGGCGATCGTGTACAAGGAGGCGCAGTTCTACATGCTCGCCGTCTCGGCGCTGGTCGTGACGTTCGCGCTCGCGGTCATCTACTTCCCGGTGTCGACGGAGCCGATCGTCGGCGAGCTGCCGCGCTCGCTCGCGGCCATCCCGCTCGGGCTGTACGTGCTCTACCTGTTCATCCAGTATCAAGACGTCGACGACGCGGCGGCGGAGCGCGTGCGCGACGGGGTCGACCTCCGGCGGGAGTGGGCGAAGCTGGCGGCCGGCCTCGGGCTCATCGTCGTCACGGTCGAGCGGCTCGTCGCGTCGGTCGAGTCGCTCGGCGCCACCTTCGGCGTCCCGGAGTTCCTCGCCGGCGTCACGGTCGTCGCGGCGGCGACGAGCCTGCCGGACGCGCTGGTGAGCGTCCGGACGGCGCGCGACGACCGCGGCGCGACGAGCCTCGGCAACGTCCTCGGGTCCAACACCTTCGACCTGCTCGTCGCGATCCCGCTCGGCGTGCTGATCGTCGGCGCGGTCGAGGTGAACTTCTCGACGGCGGTGCCGATGTTCGGCGTCCTGACGGCCGCGACCGTCCTCCTGTTCGTGACGCTTCGGACGGAGCTCGCGCTCGGGGAGCGCGAGTCGTACGCGCTGCTCGCGGCCTACGCGCTGTTCGTCGCGTGGGTCGTCGCCGAGACGGTCGGTGCGACGAGCGTGCTGAAGGGCGTGTGAGGTCCGGCGCGGGCGGTCACGCGACGACCGTCGCCGGACGGCGATGCCTCAGTAGGAGTTCCGGCCGATGATGAGGTACAGCAGGAGGCCGAGGATCGGCGCGAAGAACACCACGAGCGCCCAGAGCACGGGCGGGTGATCGCTCCGCGACTGCGCGTCCGAGTACGTCCACACGATCATCGCCAGGTGGACGACGAGGAACACGAGGCTGATCAGCAGGGCGATCCCGGCGGCCGCACCCTGGAGGAGCAACGGGGACATGCCATCTTATCTACGAACGGGCCCCGACAAGTGCTTTCGGATCCGCGCCCGGCGAAACCGCTTTTCGCGTCGAGTGCGAACGGTTCGCATGGTGAACGCGGTGCGCGCGCTCGGCGCCGCGATCGAGTGCCTCGGCGTCGGCGTCCTGCTCGCGCGGTGGCGAGCGGCCGGCGACGAGGTCCGGGCCGGCCCGTTCGCGGTCGGCTTCGCGGCCGGCTACCTCTATCGGCATTCGCGGACGATCGCCGGCTGTCGGCGGCTCCGGGGCGGACCGGGGCGGACCGTCGGCGTCGCGCTGGCGTGGGCGGCGCTCGGGGTCGCCGTCGCGCGCTCGCTCGACGGCCCGGCGGCGAAGCGCTCGTTCGCCGCCGGTCTCGGAGCGGGGTCGGCGGGCTACTGGCTCGCGCGGCGGAACGAGTGACGGCGCGGTGCCGGCGACGAGCGGTCGTGCCGCCGAGCGCCCGGCCGGAGCCCGAACCGTTTTGATCCCGCGGGACCCGGTGCCGGTATGAACCTCCCAGTCGACGCGGACCGGCTCCGCGCGGACATCGAGGCGAACGCGGCGTTCGGCCGGGTCGAGACGGACGACGCCGACGCGCACGCCCGAACGAACCGAACGGGGACCGAGGCCAACCGGGAGGCCCGGGACCGGCTGGTCGCGCGCCTCCGCGACGCCGGCCTCGACGTGACCGTCGACGCCGTCGGGAACGTCCTCGGGACCTGGACTCCCGAGAACGCCGACCCGGGCGCCGCCCCGGTCGTCTCGGGGAGCCACCTCGACAGCGTCCCGGAGGGCGGCATCTTCGACGGGCCGCTCGGGGTGTACGCCGCGCTGGAGGCCGTCCGCGCGATGCGCGACGAGGGCGTCGAGCCGGACCGGCCGGTCGGGGTCGTGAGCTTCACCGAGGAGGAGGGCGGCACCTTCGGCAACGGGCTGTTGGGATCGACCGTCGCGACCGACGAGCTACCCCTCGACGAGGCGCTCGCGCTGTCGGACGGCGACGGGGAGACGCTCGGCGAGGCGCTCGACCGGATCGGCTACCGCGGCGGGGACGCGGTCGACGCCGCCACGCCGACCGACGCGGAGGGCGCGCCGACGACGGTAGACCCCGCGTCGTGGGGGGCGTTCTACGAGCTCCACGTCGAGCAGGACACGACGCTGGAGGCGGCGGGCGCGGCGGCCGGGGTCGTGACGACGATCACCGGGATCACCCACTGCGAGGCGACGATCGACGGGGAGGCGAACCACGCGGGCGCGACCCCGATGGACGAGCGGACGGACGCGCTGGCGGCTGCGAGCGAGTTCGTCTCGGACGTCGAGCGCGCCGCGAACGAGATCGTGGAGTCGTCGTCGCCCTCGGCGGTCGGTACGGTCGGGTCGCTGTCGGTCGCGCCGAACGCGACGAACGTGGTCCCCGGGCGCGTCGAGGCGGGCGTCGACGTGCGCGACGTGGAGGCCGAGTCGATGGAGTCGATCGTCGACGCCGCGCGCGGGTCGCTGGCGCGGCTGGAGCGCGAGCGCGGAGTCGAGACGGCGTTCGAGCGCCCGTTCGACGTGGCGCCGACGCCGATGAGCGACCGCCTCCGCGAGGCCGCCCACGAGGCCGCCGACGCCGCGGACCGCGAGGCGGTCGACCTCCACTCCGGCGCCGCCCACGACGCGATGCGGGTGGCGCGCGTCGCGGACGCGTCGCTGCTGTTCGCCCCGTCGCGCGACGGGATCTCGCACAACCCGCGCGAGTGGACCGACTGGGCCGACTGCGCCGCCGCGACCGAGGTGCTCGCCGGGGCGATGGCGCGCGTCGCCGCCGGCGACCCGTGACGGCCGCAGGCGAGGGCGACGCGCGCGAGCGCCCCGGCACAGCCGCTTTATTTGTCGGACACCCCGGCCCGGAGCGGTCCGAGAGTGAAGTATATATACGATCGCGCGGCCCGAACGGCGGTCCGGGCGTCGTCGCGATCGGACCGTCAAGGCCGCCCTGACGGCCGTTTTCCTCCTCCAGAGGCGAATTTCGTCTTTCGCCCGCTATCGTCAATAGCGACATATTTATATGTTCTCACTACTAACTACATGTTAACAGACTGGCGATTGCGGACCTCGCTGTATTTTCGTCGGGGGATCGTCGGAGCAAGCCCATGACAGAGACATACACCTACAGCGACGGCGGCACGGAACGGGACCGACTCGCGGACCGAGGCGACGCGCCCGCGTCCGGCGAGCGCACCCGGACGAGGGACGCGGCGGGAGCGGAGTCGACGAGCGTCGACGAGCGCACGGAGAACGAGCGCGAGCGGATCACCACCTGTCCGGAGTGCGACGGCCGGCTCGCCACGGACACGGAACACGGTGAGACGGTCTGTAGCGACTGCGGGCTCGTCGTCGAGGAGGACTCGGTCGACCGCGGGCCGGAGTGGCGCGCGTTCAACTCCGGCGAGCGCGACAGCAAGTCGCGGGTGGGGGCCCCGACGACGAACATGATGCACGACAAGGGGCTCTCGACGAACATCGGCTGGCAGGACAAAGACGCCTACGGCAAGTCGCTCTCGGGCCGACAGCGGCGCCGGATGCAGCGACTGCGGACCTGGAACGAGCGCTTCCGCACCCGCGACTCCAAGGAGCGCAACCTCAAGCAGGCGCTCGGCGAGATCGACCGGATGGCGAGCGCCCTCGGGCTCCCGGACACCGTCCGCGAGACCGCCTCCGTCGTCTACCGCCGGGCGCTGAGCGAGAACCTGCTTCCGGGCCGTTCGATCGAGGGCGTCGCCACCGCCTCGCTGTACGCCGCCGCACGGCAGGTGGGGAACCCCCGGAGCCTCGACGAGTTCACCGCGGTCTCGCGGGTCGAGAAGATGGAGCTCACCCGGACGTACCGCTACGTCGTCCGCGAGCTCGGACTGCGCGTCCAACCCGCTGACCCGACGAGCTACGTCCCCCGGTTCGTCTCGCGGCTCGACCTCTCGGAGGAGACCGAGCGGCGCGCGCGCGAACTGCTCGACGACGCCGCGAACGCGGGGATCACCAGCGGCAAGTCGCCGGTCGGCCTCGCCGCGGCCGCCGTCTACGCCGCGGCACTGCTGTCGAACGAGAAGGTGACCCAGAGCCAGGTGTCCGACGTCGCCGACGTCTCGGAGGTCACCATCAGGAACCGGTACAAGGAGCTGCTCGACGCGAGCGGAACCGCGAGCGCCTGAGCGGGCGATGCGGTCGTAACCGATCGCGGGGTCGGCCCGTCGAATCGGCCGCGGGACCGACCCGCCGACCGTCGCGGATCGCCTGCCACACACGTTTTTAACGCGGCCGCCTGTACTGGATGACATGGTTGACGCGTTCGTCAGACTCGTCTGTCCGGAGTGCGGCAAGGAGTGGCAGGACAATCCCGCCGAGCTTCAGGATCTGCGGTCCAACTTCACCTGTTCGGCGTGTCACGCGACGCGCCGCCTGACGGAGTTCATGCGGACGGAACGCGACCTCGAGGCCGTCAAGCAGTTCCAGTAGCGCACGCCGGCGCGACGGCCGGCCCGCGATGCCGATCCTTCCGGTCGCCCGGTGACCGACCGCGTAGCGACGCCCGTCGCTCGCGAGCCGGCGACCGCTCCGGACGGTCGCAAACGATCCTGATAGATCTATCGAGAATCCACTTCTCCGCCCCGCTACTCGCGAAATACGCGAACAGCATGGTAACGTGACTCAAGATAATAATATAAACCTCCGGTAGCAAAGGACTGGTACTCATGAAGAAGCAGGAGCTCATCCATCTTCACGGTCTCCTCGCGGAGGTACGAAAACAGTGCGAGTTCTGGGACGACGACGTCGACCTCGAAGCCTACGAGGAACTGGGCGTCAAGCCGACATCGATTCACAAGTCGAAGACCGACCACAAAGCCGCCGTTTTCAAGCTGACCGAAGGAATCACCGAGCCGATGGAGTCGTCCGAATCGGAGCCGCTGGCCCCGACGGCCGACTGAACCGTCTACTGCGCGCCGCTCCTCGCCGACCGACCGTTCACCGATCAGCGACGCCGCCGTCCGTCGTCCCGTGTCGTTCTCGCCCGCGGACCGGCGGTGTCCGAACCGCTCTCGGGGCTCAGCGACCGTCAGTCGGCCCGTCGTCGCCGGGATCGAGTTCGCCGTCTTCCGACTCCGGCGTTCCTTCAGCCGTCGGGGGGTCCTCCGGTCGGTCGCTCTCCTCGGGGGCTATCTCAGTCACCGAGAGCACTTTCAGCGGAATGTTACGGAGCCGCTTGCCGATCTCCTTGCGCGCGACGCGGCTGGCGTGTTCGTCGCGGTCGACGTTGAACACGTCCATCCGGAGTTCGAGGGCGACGAGCGCCTCGTCGGCCGCGACGAACGCCGGGTCGAGCTGCTCGCCGCTGGGCGACGTCCGCGTGCCGGTGTCGATCTCGACGTAGTTGAGGTCCGGGTTGAGCATCTCGCCGGTCTTCGAGATGGCGATCCGGACCGCCTCGTCGGGGGTCTCCACGTCGTACACCGGGACCGCGGCCTCGACGACGACTCGACAGTCCATCACGGCCGAGCGTACCACGCGAACGAGTATCAAACTTCGGCCGGGACCGACTCTCGGCGGCCGACGCGGTCGGCGAGCGGGCGTCTCGCGGCCGCTCGTTCCCGCGGAGACGCCGGCGTCCGCGGACGCGGGCCCGTCGGTCACTCCCCGCCGGCGCGGAGGTAGTAGAACACGTACGTCTGCGCGTAGCCGGCGAACTCGCCGCCGAACCGCTCGCGGATCGCGCGGGAGGTCGCCGCGTATCTCCCGCGGTCGCAGTCGGGGTAGTACTCCTCGATGGTCGTGCGGATCCAGGTATCGAGCGGCACCGCTTCGAGGAAGCCTAGCGAGAACAACAGCACGCAGTCGGCGACCTTGTTTCCGACGCCGACGAACCGCGTGAGCGACTCCCGCGCCTCCTCGTAGGGGAGGTCGGCCGCAGCCAGGGGATCGGCCTCGCCGCTCGCGACCATCTCCGCGGTGCGCTGGACGTACGGCGCCCGATAGCCCAGAGAGAGGTCGCGGAGCTCCTCTTCGGTGCGCGCGGCCAGCTGATCCGGCGCCGGGAACGCCCGGTACGTCTCGTCGCCGAGCGCGACCGCGTCGCCGTACGTCTCCCGGAGCCGCCGCTGCATCCCGTGGATCCGCGCGACCCGCATCTGCGCCGAGCAGATGAACGAGATCAGACAGGGGAATACCGGGTCGCGGGTCAGTCGCATCCCCTCGTAGGCGTCGTAGGCCCGTTCCAGCAGCGGGAGGTCGGGCGTCGCGTCCAAGATCGCGTCGAGGTCGTCGTCGAGTCGGAGCAGGTGCGTCAACAGCGGCTCGGCGTCCGTCGAGGCCTCCCAGCGGAGCCGCCCGTCGTGGACGCCGCCCTCCTGTCTGACCCGGACCGCGACGCGTTCCTCCGTCACGCCGGGAATCGGGTCGACGACGGTCTCGTACCACGCGTCGCCGCCGTGGGCGTGAAGCTCGTCGTACGTCTCGCCGTCCGCGCGGTTCCAGAGGTAGCTCTGTCCGCTCTCCAGGGTCGCCTGGAGATCGAACGGTCCAGCCAGGTCGCCGACGTCGATCGCCCCGCGTTCCATCGTCTCGTCTCACGCCGCGCGCGGGCATGCGGGTTTCGGTCCCAGAACCGCCGCCGAGGACGGCTTTTTGTCCGCCCGCACCGTACCGCGGGTATGCCGACGTACAGGCGGACGACTCGGGTGCCGGTCCCGATCGAAGACGTGTGGGATTTTCACTCCACGGTCGACGGACTGCGAGAACTCACCCCGGACTGGATGCGTCTCCGCGTCGACAGCGTCGCGGGGGCGGACGGGTCGCCCGACCCCGAGGTCCTCGTCGCGGGCTCGGAGATCGAGATGTCGGTCCGCCCGTTCGGGGCCGGACCGCGACAGCGGTGGACCTCGCGGATCGCCGAGCGCGAGCCCGACGGCACGGCGTCCCCGGAGCGCTCCGCCCGGTTCGTCGACGTGATGGAAGGCGGTCCGTTCCGACGGTGGGAGCACACCCACGCGTTCTACGCCGACGGCGACGAGACGCTCCTCGTCGACACGGTCGCCTATCGGCTGCCGCTCGGCCCGCTGGGCGACGCGGTCGGGCCGCTGGCGAAGGTTGGATTCGAGGGGATGTTCCGCGATCGGCACCGCCGAACCGTCGAACGGTTCGCCGAGGAGTGAGCCGCTCGCCGAAAACTGAGAGTCCGACGAACGTTGACCGGGTCGCGGCGACGACGACGCCGACCGAACGTTACGGCGCCGCGACCCGCGTCGCGTCCGTGTCGAAGGTGAGTTCGAAGACCGCGCCGCCGTCGTTCCGGACGTCGATGTCCCACTCGTGCGCCTCGACGATCCGGTCGACGATCGCCAGGCCGATCCCGGAGCTGTCGGCCGAGGAGACGCCCGAGTCGAACACCGTATCGACGAGTCCGACCGGGATGCCGGGCCCGTCGTCAGCGACGTACATCCCGCCGACGTCGCCGCCGTCGGTGAGCGGACCGATCTCTATCGAGACCTCCGGACCGCCGTGGTCGATCGCGTTCCGGAAGAGGTTCTCGAGCGCCTGCCGGAGCCGGCTCGGGTCCGCCTCGACGCACCCGATTTCGTCGGCGATCGTGAGCGTCGCCTTCGGCGCGCGCACCGAGTCCCAGGCGTCCTCGGCGACGGCCGCGACCGGCACCGGCTCCGTGTCGCCGATCGCCTCGCCGCGACGCGCGAGCATGAGCAGGTCGTCGATCAGCGTCTCCATGCGGTCGACCGCGCCGCTCATGGCGTCGTACCGCGACGGCGTGAGTTCGTCCTCGGAGAGCGACAGGTAGCCGGAGAGCACGTTCAGCGGGTTCCGGAGGTCGTGCGAGACGACCGCGCTGAACTGTTCCAGCTGTTCCGCCTGCCTGCGGAGCGCTTCTCGGCGGTCGTTGCGCGCGATCGTGTGCGCGATCAGGTCGCCGAGGGTTCGGTACAGGCTCACCTCTTCGTCCGTCCAGACGCGGCAGTCGTCAGACTCGAACGCGACGATGCCGCTGAGCTCCCAGTCGACGACGAGCGGGACGTGGACCGTCGCCGCCGGCCCGGCGAGGCCCGCGTCGTCGTTGCCCTCCGAGTCGTCCTCGGCCGGAGAGGATCCGCGTGCGACGTTGCCGAAGGTCGATAGCAGGTCCGGGTCCGGGAAGTCGTCGAACGGCCTCGGCGCCGGGTCGAACCCCTCGGGACACCAGTCGTAGGCGGGGACGAACTCGCCGTCCTCCTCGCGGTAACAGACGATCCGATCGAGTTCGGCGTGTTCGCCGACGTTCTCCATCGTCCACTCGATCTTCGTGCCGACCTCGTCGGTGCGCGTGCTCATGAGCGTCGTCCCGGCGTCGAGCAACACCTCGGAGAGCCGGGCGACGCCGTCGCCTCCGAGCGTGACGCGGTCAGGGCTCATCTGCCCCCGGATCCGCTCCGCGAGCGGGTCGACCGCGTCCCCCCCGACGTGACGGCCGCGGTCGTCGGCCTCGACCACGTCGTCCACGTCGGCCGCCAGCAGTGTTCGGATCGTCGCCGTCGACGCGTCCTCGACGAGCGCGATCACCGGCACGTGGGACGGGAGCGCGACGAGTCTCTCCGTGACGACGTCGTCCGCCACGGCCGAGGCGGTGACGACGACCCCGCACGTGTCTTTCAGCGGCTCCTCGCCGCCTCGGTCCTCGCCGAAGTCAGTGGGAGCGAGCGTCCGAAGGGACGGGCCGCCCGCGCCGTTCCACGCGGCCTCGACCGAACGGGCCACGCGTTCGCTGGCGCTCTCGTCGTCGCCAACGAACGCGACGACCGTTCGCCGGTCCATACTTTACCCACCGGTTCGGCGGTCTTGAACGTTCACCCCAAAATATCGGCGCTGAAAACGCTACGACGAGTTCGTCGTCGCGGTGACGTAGATACCAACGAGGACCACGCAGCCGCCGGCGACCGTCGCCGGGGTGGGCGTCTCCGACAGCAGCGCGGCCGCGAGCAGCGTCGCGCCGACCGGCTCACCGAGCAGGGAGACGGACACGACGCTCGACTCCAAGTGCGCGAGCGCCCAGTTGAGGACCGTGTGGCCGAGGAGCCCCGGTCCGACCGCGAGCCCGACGAACAGGAGCCACTCCCGGGCGGGGTACCCCGTCAGCGGGTGGCCGGCGGCGAGCACGAACGCGAGCAGGACCACCACGCAGACGCCGTACACGACGGTGACGTAGGGGACCAGCGAGATCCGCTGCCGCAGCGAGCGACCGGCCAGCACGTACCCCGCCGCGGCGACGGCACCGGCCAGCGCCAACGCGTTACCGTACAGCGGGCGAGCCCCGACCGTCACGCCCCCAAGAAAGTCGCCGAGCGACATCGACGCCATCCCCGCCACGGCGACCGCGATGCCCGCGGCCATCTGCCGCGTGACGCGCTCGCGCAACAGCAGCCACGCGCCGACCGCGACGAACACCGGCTGCGCCTGAACGAGCGTCACGCTCGCGGCGACGCTCGTCCACCGGAGACTCTCGAACCAGGCCGCGAAGTGGATCGCGAGCGCGACGCCGGACAGCACCGCGAACGCGAGGTCGCGCGACCGGATCCGGCCGAACTCCCCGCGGTACCGCCACGCCGCCACCGAGGCCAACGGGAGGGTCGTGAACAGCACTCGGTAGAACGCGGCGACCGAGCTCGGCGCGTCGCTCAGGCGGACGAGGATCGCGCCCGCGCTCACCGCGACGACCGCCGCCGCGAGCCCCGCCCTCGGCGACACCGCTGGCGTCGAACTCATCGAGTCTTCGATCATTCGAGCGGGGGGTGCTTACCGGTTTCGAGAGTCGAGCGTGCGAGTCGGCGCGGTCGCCGTCATGTCCGCCGCCGACGGTGATTTCACCCCCCGTCGCGAACGACCGTCCATGTGTGCGGACACGTTCGGCGTCGGCATTCGCGTCGCCGAGACGGAGCTCCGGGTCGTCGTCGGCGTCCCCTCCGACATCGACGCCGGGTGGACCGACCCCGAGGCGTTCCAGTCGCTCGTCGCGGAGGCCGTCTGGGACCGGCTCGACAGGCGCCGGACGCTGGCGGCGGTCGACGCCCGGTACGACACCGGTGAGACCGCCGCCCTCGGAAGCGTGACGCTGGAGCCCGACGGCACCGTCGTTGAGACCGACCTCAGACGCATCGCGGAGACCGACGAGCGGGACGAAACCGGCGGCTGACACACCGAGCCGGGAGGCGACGTCTCACTCCTCGACGTCGTCCGCTTCGAGCGCCGCGCCGATCGCCGACGTCCGATCCGGCCGGTACGCGGTGAGGTCGTACCGGGTCGGTCCCACCGTGTCTCCCCACGTTTCCAGCGCGCCGAGCGTGACCAACCCCGACAGGGTCGCCCCCAGCGTCCGCGGCGTCGTCTCCGGGTCGGTCAGCGCGGCGTGGACCTGCTTCGACTGCGGGTAGTTCCGGTCGCACGCCTCGATACCGCGCTTGGCCTCTGCCCAGTGACGACGGACGTACCCGAAGGTGGTGGGGTCGTCGCGCGAGAGCCGTTCAACCGCCGCCGTCGCGGTCGCGTCAGCGTCGACGAGGGCGTCGAGGCGTGACAGTAACTCGGCGGAGCACTCGGCGGAACAGCCGAGCAGGACGCGGTTCGCCTCGTCGGCGAAGCGCTCACGGAGACGGTCCGCGAACCCGACCGCGACGTCGACGCCCTCCCGCGCGGCGACGGGCGCGAGGTCGTCGACCAACAGGTCGACCGTCCCCTCGGGAACGCCGTCGAGGTGATCGCCAACGGCGTCGAGCACGCGCTCCCCATCGGCGTCGCGGCCGAGCACCGTGTACGCGAGCCCGTTGTTCGGTACCACCTGCGTCGACGCGGTGGCCCCGCTCCGAGCGATGTCGTTCACGTCCACCGCCGCCTCCCGTGCCGGCGGCCCCGCTACGGTCCGACTCCAGCCCCTCCGCCACGCCTCGACGTCGGTGCCGAACAACACGGAGACGACACGGTCCGAAGCGACGCCGTCGCGAAGCGACGGCTCGTCGCCGCAGCACAGTCGAACCGCGTCGTCCGACCCGCCCATGTTACATTGACTTCAGCGACAGAAGTGATAAACTTACGGACGAAAGTATTAGTACTGATACGGTTCCGCCGAGACAATCTTCGACTCAGCTCCTGGACGGCGCAGTCGCTGACGGACGGTACCCTGACTCAGCCGCCTCGATGGACGCCAACCACACCATCGAGTCAGTGTCCACCGAATCGGACGCGTCGCTGTCACTCGTTGGATATGAAGAAAGCCCACGGACGCGCTGTCCGTGGGCTGTGGTGGGAGTATTCCCGTATGAGTGGGCAGGCGGCGACTCGTGGTTCCCAGAGGATCGCTCACTCCAGTACTTCACGATAC
>NZ_SGUA01000060.1:0-450 GCF_005435135.1 Halorubrum sp. ASP1
GACCGGGCGTGTGGGCCGAATGTCCAAGCTGTGGCGAGATCGTTGACCCCACCCATGCTCAGTAAACAGTTCATCCAGCGGATTGCGAGGCTCGAGCCGTCATCGACAACGCACCACGAGTGCCGTCACTGTGGATACAGCATCGAGAAGGACGTCGATGAATGTCCACAGTGTGGCTCTCACGAAATTGCGGTCTACGATCTCGAGTAATTGCTGAAGTGCTCACGGTTGGCAGAGAAGGTTCAATACCTTATGTAGCACCCGAACGCTAACATGGCTCCGGTTGTTACATAAGGTATGGAGCAGCCGTCACCACCCACCTCGCTCCCGAAGTATCTCGCTGAGGGGCTCCCCAAACAGGACACGGAGACACTCCAGGAGGTACAGAACTATATTGAGGCGCTCATCGAGTATCGCGACCAGTCCGTCGACACTGACGAGCTTCCCGAG
>NZ_SGUA01000061.1:0-450 GCF_005435135.1 Halorubrum sp. ASP1
GTTCTAGGGCGAGTATTTCTTCGTTCTCGTGATTGTTCTCCAGTTCTTGGACCTGTTGCTGCATGGCTTGGGCCATCATCTGGTTCTGACCTTCCAGGGATTGGGCGAGCTCCTGCATTTTCTGCATAAGGGCCTGTGTTTCCTGGAATTCGGCCTTCATTTTCTGCATCCGTTTCTGGGCGAGAGCTTGGAAGAGCTGTTCTAGGTTTTGGGATTGGACTTGTTGCGGGGTGCTGTGTTGGAGTTCGTTGATGTCGATTTGGATGTCTCCGCTTCCTTGGGAGACGACTGTGACGTCGGTGTTTCCGTTCTGGTTCGAGATCTGGATTCGGGTTTTCTGGTGGTTCATTGTTCGATGAGTCTGTGTTCGGTCGGGGTTGCGTGTACGCGGATTTTGGCGTCGAGGCGTCCGCTGACTTTCATTACGGCTTCTGAGTACTGTGCGTCGGT
>NZ_SGUA01000062.1:0-444 GCF_005435135.1 Halorubrum sp. ASP1
GTCGCCGAACACGTCGGGGTACAGCTGCTTCGCGGCGCGCTCGGTCAGGAACAGGTTGTGAATAGGCCCCTGGAACAGGTAGCCGCCGCGGTAGACCCGACCGTTCTGGACGGCCGCCAGTTCGCCGCCGACGGGGTGGTCCTCCATGTACGCGAGGACGGTGTCGCGGAACTCCTCGGGCGTCTTGCGCTCGTGGCCGCGGACGAGAATCACGTCGGGGTCGATTTCGAGGAGGTTCTCGTAGTCGAGTTCGCCGCGGTTGGTCGTGCTGAGGTTCTCGATGTCGGTCCCCGAGAGCGCGTCGGTGACGCCGAGGTCGTTCCACTGCTTTTTGCTCGTGCCCTTGTCGTTGAGGCGGTACGGCGAGAACGTCTCGGGTTCGGTCGTCCCTTCGAAGGTGAGAAAGACGTTCGGGCGCTCGTCCGCGGGCGGCAGTTCCGCATG
>NZ_SGUA01000063.1:0-444 GCF_005435135.1 Halorubrum sp. ASP1
GCCCGATACCACATCGAGACATACGGCTGCACCTCGAACCGCGGCGAGAGCCGCGCCATCGAGAGCGCGCTCCGCGACGCCGGCCACTACCGCGTCGACGGGCCCGAGGAGGCCGATGTCGCCATCATGAACACCTGTACGGTCGTGGAGAAGACGGAGCGGAACATGCTCCGTCGGGCCAAAGAGCTGGCGGCGGAGACGGCGGACCTCATCATCACGGGCTGTATGGCGCTCGCGCAGGGCAACGACTTCCGCGAGGAGGGCATCGACGCCCAGATTCTCCCCTGGGACGACGTGCCGGCCGCCGTCACCAACGGCGAGTGTCCGACCCCCGGCCCCGGCGTCGAACCCGTCTTGGACGGCGTGGTCGGCATCCTGCCCATCGCCCGCGGCTGTATGTCGAACTGCTCGTACTGCATCACGAAGTTCGCCACCGGCCGGGTG
>NZ_SGUA01000064.1:0-442 GCF_005435135.1 Halorubrum sp. ASP1
TCCTGGTACTGAGCCATGTCACGGAGCTCTGCAACGACTTCTGGTGGGACGGCGACGTCACACGAGGTGAGGAGATACTGGAGGGGATCCGGAGCCGTGTCGGTGTCGTAGGCTGCGTCGGCTCGTGGGACGGCGAGACTGACCAGCGCACTCGTGTCGGCGACGACTGTCCGCAGCCGCGGCCTGCTCATCGCTCGTCGCCGTCCGCGGTATCGACCGTCGTCGCGTCGCCGCCGTAGATGTTGACGTCAGTGGGCGCAGCGAGATCGAGTGGCTCGGCCTCGAGATCCGCTTTGAGGAGGCGGAGCCGTTGGGCAGTCTCGGCGCCGACCAGCTGCTTGACCGTCTCGAATTCGAGTTGACCGTCGTAGTATTTCGTCGCCACCAGTTCCTGGAACGTCTCGCTGTCGGCGGTCTCTTCGATGTACTCGCGGATCGCTTC
>NZ_SGUA01000065.1:0-441 GCF_005435135.1 Halorubrum sp. ASP1
GTGCGGGGCGATGCGGTCACAAGTGGCCAACGACCGAGCTGCTGTCGCAGTCGAAGTCACCGTCCCAGTACCCGCCCCATCGAGCACTCCACCCGAAAACGACCGAGAACCGTTACTCGAACTCGTACGGCCAGTCGCCCGTTTTCTTCATCCCGGTCGCCTGGTCCTCCTCCTTCAGGTAGCCGGCCATCGTCTCCGCGTCGGCGTGCTCGATCGTCACCTCGCTGTCCGCCACCTCCACCACCAGTTCCGTCAGCAGGATCGCCTGTTCACGCAACGTCCGACGCTCCAGTTTGTCGAGCGTGTCGGCCTCGGTGTGCCCCCAGCCACGGCCCGCGGAGTCGGACACGCTCGACACCGTGTACCCCGGAACGCCCCAGCGCACGAACGGCCAGTGGTCCGAGTGGGGTACCATCCGCGGCACCGTCGAAATCGGGTGGG
>NZ_SGUA01000066.1:0-436 GCF_005435135.1 Halorubrum sp. ASP1
GGATAGGACGGCGGTGCGTGAATCAGAAATTCACCTATGCGGGCTTTCCCGGATGCCGCCAGGAGCGGCATCCGGGCTGTGACGCCCATAACTCGGCTTCTTTCGCACTCGGACCAGTCAGCACCACGTGCTCTAGCGCACGGAATACAGCTCGGTCTCTTGCGTCCCATAATTGATTCACGCTCCGATGGGATAGCAGAATTTCCATCAAGTCAGCACACCCCTCCGATCAACCCTGAAAACATCACCAGACCACCTGACTATAGGTCTCGACTAAGCGACGACGGCCGTCCCACAAGTACGGGTCTTGAAATGACTGTTTGGCTTACCACTCACTAATTATACAAATAGTTTTTAGACTTCATCCAGTATCCTGAGACGGCGTGAAACCGCCACCCGGTGGTGCAACACCGGGCAACAGGTGCTGCCTCAGATG
>NZ_SGUA01000067.1:0-434 GCF_005435135.1 Halorubrum sp. ASP1
GTTGCCGGGCGAACCGAGGTCGCGGACGGTCGTGACGCCCGCTTCCAGCGTCTTCCGGAGGTTGGCCGCGGCCCGATAGCAGGCGCGTTCGACCGGCTCGGACCGATAGGCGGCCACGTCGGGGCGACCGTCCATCATGAGGTGAACGTGGGCGTCGACGAGTCCCGGCGCGACCACCGCACCGAGCAGTGTCCCGTCTCGCCTTCGGTCTCGTCGCCGACGGGCGCGATGCGCCCGGTCGACTCGTCTATCACCACGTTCGCCTCGCGGGTCCCGTCGGCGTCGACGACCCGCATGCCGGTTAGCGTGAACATACGTGTGTCAACCCGGGCAGGTGACCTAAAGCCGCGGGTGTCAGCGAAGAACAACCGACCGACTGCGAGGCGTTCGAACGCGACGAAACCCGACTCCCTCACTCGGGGACGATGTCACCG
>NZ_SGUA01000068.1:0-433 GCF_005435135.1 Halorubrum sp. ASP1
GTCGTCGTCTACGACACGCCGTCGCGCGACGGCTCGCCCATCATCCATCGCGCGGTCTTCTGGGTCGAGGACGGAGAGAACTGGTACGACCGGGCCAACTCGTCTTACGTCGACGGCTCGGACTCCTGTGCGGAACTTCTGAACTGCCCCGCGCCGCACGCCGGCTACGTCACTCGCGGCGACGACAACGACTACTACGACCAGGCGCGGGGCATCGCCTCGCCCGTCCGACCCGACTGGGTGCGGGCGAAAGGCCAGTTCCACGTGCCGTATCTCGGGGAGCTACGGCTGGAAGTCCAGAAGCTTCTTTGAACCCCCAGCGGTCGTCAGCGGTCGTCAGCGTCCGTTAGTGGAAGTTAGTGGCCGTCAGCGGTCGTCGCCGCCGTCGGGCGAGAACATGGTGTAGCGCTCGGTCTCGTCGTCTTCCTTCCAC
>NZ_SGUA01000069.1:0-432 GCF_005435135.1 Halorubrum sp. ASP1
CTCCTTGACGATCTCCTGGACGTCCTCCTCGTCCAGGCGGGACTTCCCGCGGAGCTTGTCCATCGTGCCCCGCAGGGAGCTCCCGAGGTTGTCGAGTACCATCTTACCCCCCTCTTGACGGCGGATCGGTAAACGTTTGTCCGTCGTGGGTAGGTGACCCCGACACTGTGAGCCGGGGTCGACGAAGGTGATCCCGGCACAGTGAGCCGGGGTCGACGAAGGTGATCCCGACACTATGAGTCGGGATCGACGCGCCGTCTACAACGGCTCGACCCGGACCGCGTCGAAGTAGTGCGTCGCGTCGCTCTCCCACACCACGCTCACGCCGAGCGAGAGAAACAGCGTCTCCGGCACCATGTCGGGCTCCCAGGTGAAGCGGTACTCGTACCAGCCCTCCGCGAGGTGGAGCGGCTCGCGCAGGCCGCCGTAAGG